>CAYWBF010000116.1:0-7502 GCA_964456085.1 uncultured Eubacteriales bacterium | reverse complement strand
TAGGCTTATTCAGTAGGCGTGGGTATAACATTGATAGTTTAAGCGTAGGTGTAACAGAGGATTCTCAATTTTCACGTATCACAATTGCCTCGGTGGGTGACGACAGAATAATTAACCAAATAAAAAACCAGCTGGAAAAGCTTATTGACGTGGTGAAGGTTATAGAAATGGAGCCAGACAGCTCCAACTATAGAGAGCTGGCTCTCATTAAGGTAGCAGCAAATACTAACACACGTCCGGAAATTATCAGCATAACTGAAATTTTCAGGGCAAGTATTATTGACGTGTCCATGGATTCTCTTACTATAGAGCTGACAGGCGACCAAAGCAAGATTCAAGCCTTTTCTGACCTTGTACGTCCCTATGGAATAAAGGAGCTTGTAAGAACAGGGCTAACGGGACTGCTTCGTGGGGGAATTAGCATCAAAGAGATAAACGGCACAGATGAAATAGAGGAAGAAAATTAATTCAAAATTCTGGGAGGAAATTAAAATGGCAAAGCTATATTATCAAGAGGATTGTAATTTAGGTATGTTAACAGGAAAAAAGGTAGCAATTATCGGGTACGGCTCACAAGGCCATGCTCATGCCTTAAATCTGCACGAATCCGGCGTTGATGTAATTGTTGGCTTATATGAAGGCTCAAAGTCCTGGGCTAAGGCTGAAGCAGCAGGGCTTAAGGTTATGACAGCCGCCGATGCTGCAAAGGCTGCACAGGTTATTATGATTCTTATTAACGACGAGAAGCAAGCTAAACTTTACAAGGAAAGTATAGAGCCAAACCTAACAGCAGGTAAATACCTTGCATTTGCTCACGGCTTTAATATTCACTTTGGCCAGATTGTTCCTCCAGCTGACGTAAACGTATTTATGATTGCTCCAAAAGGCCCTGGGCATACAGTACGCTCCCAGTATGAAGAGGGTAAGGGCGTTCCATGTCTTGTAGCCGTATATCAAGACCCAAGCGGCGACACAAAGGACGTTGCACTTGCGTACTCCTTAGGGGTTGGCGGAGCAAGAGCCGGAGTTTTGGAAACAACATTTAAGGAAGAAACAGAAACAGACTTGTTTGGTGAGCAGGCAGTATTGTGCGGCGGCGTTTCCGAGCTTATGAAGGTGGGCTTTGAGGTGCTTGTGGAAGCCGGTTACCAGCCAGAGAGCGCATATTTTGAATGTATGCACGAAATGAAGCTTATTGTTGACCTTGTTAATTCCGGCGGCTTAAGCTTTATGCGTTACTCCATTTCCGACACAGCGGAATACGGCGACTACGAAACTGGTAAGCGCATTATAACAAACGAAACCAAGAAGGAAATGAAAAAGGTATTGAAGGAAATCCAAGAGGGCACCTTTGCTAAAAAATGGATTCTTGAAAATCAAGCCAACAGACCAAACTTTAACGCCAGAAGAAGAATCGAATCCGAGCATCAAATAGAGGTAGTGGGCAAAGAGCTTAGAAAGATGATGAGTTGGTTGAAAAAATAGGAGGTACGCAGTTGCTGACGGATAGAACAGTATGGATTTTTGATTCTACCTTAAGAGACGGCGCCCAGGCAGAAGGTATCTCATTTTCGGTTGAGGACAAAATTAAAATCGTTAGGGCGCTAGATGAAATAGGTGTTAAGTACATAGAAGCCGGAAACCCAAGCTCAAACCCCAAGGACCTTGAGTTTTTTGAGGAAATGAAGAAGGTTAGCCTAAACAACTCTAAAATAATTGCCTTCGGAAGCACAAGACGGGCTGGGATTCCTGTTGCAGAGGATAAAAATGTTCAGTCGCTTTTAGACGCAGATACAGAAGCTATAGCAATTTTTGGAAAATGCTGGGACTTTCATGTTACAGATGTTATCCGTACTACATTGGAGGAAAACCTCCAAATGATTAAGGATACAATAAAATTTTTCAAGGACAGGGGCAAGGAGGTAGTTTTTGACGGAGAGCATTTCTTCGACGGCTACAAGGCAAACCCTGACTATGCACTTAAGGCTATAGAAGCAGCAGCGGAGGCCGGAGCGGACAGCATAGCGCTGTGTGACACAAACGGCGGCTGCTTCCCAACGGAGATTTACGACATAACAAAGGTAGTAGTGGAGCAGCTCAGTGATACAGGAATAGGCATACACTGTCATAACGACGGCGGAATGGCTGTAGCAAACAGCATTGCCGCCTACGAAGCCGGAGCTACACAAATACAGGGCACCTTCATAGGATTTGGGGAGAGGTGCGGAAATGCTAACCTTTCTACTATAATTGCCAACCTTGAGCTGAAAAAGAAGGTTAAGTGCCTGCCGGAAGGAAATATTGAGCTGCTTACAAAAACAGCCAGAGTTATTTCCGAGGTAGCAAACCTTAAGCTGCTTGACAAGGAGCCTTATGTGGGTAAGAGTGCCTTTGCTCATAAGGGCGGTATGCACATTGACGGGGTGTCCAAGGCTTCGGAGAGCTTTGAGCATATTAATCCCGAGGCTGTGGGCAATCAGCGGAGGTTTTTGACCAGTGAGGTTGCCGGAAAGAGTACCATTCTTGCAAAAATTCAGAGAATCGCCCCTTCTGTTACAAAGGATTCTCCTGAAACGGATATTATTATAAACAGGCTTAAGGAGCTGGAGCATGAGGGCTATCAGTTTGAGTCTGCTGACAGTACTTTTGAGCTTGTGATTAGAAAGGCGCTTGGTAAATACAAGCCGCTGTTTACATTGGTTAACTTTAAGCTTATTTCGGAAAAACCATATACGGAGAACCAAAGTGCCTCGGCGCTTATAAAGGTAATCGTGGACGGCAAAGAAGAAATAACTGCCGCTGAGGGCGATGGCCCTGTTAACGCTCTTGACAAGGCTTTAAGAAAGGCGCTAGAGGTATTTTACCCGGCTCTAAAGGACGTTCATCTGACGGACTACAAGGTTAGGGTGCTAGACGGAACGTCTGCCACCGCCTCTAAGGTTCGGGTTTTGATTGAATCTACCGACGGGGCAGAAAGCTGGACTACAGTTGGAGTTTCCTCAGATATTATTGAGGCAAGCTTCCTGGCTCTAGTGGACAGTATTGAATACAAGCTTATTAAGGATATAGAAAAGCGGTTTATGGCTTATTTGAAATAGAAGTTAAGTGATTGTTCAGAAATAAGTCCCACATTACATTTTCAGAAACCCACTTGAACCGTATGGGATTCTGAAAATGTGTGCCACTAATTTTGAAACAATCACCTAGTTAAAATGGAGGAAAATTTATGGCTATGACAATGACCCAAAAAATTTTGGCTGCCCATACAGGGCTGGAAAGTGTTTCTACTGGGCAGCTAATTGAAGCAAGGGTAGACCTTGTGCTTGGAAATGACATTACTTCCCCTGTGGCTTTAAATGAATTTGAAAAAATCGGCGTTAAGGAGGTTTTTGACAAAAACAAGGTTGCCCTTGTAAGTGACCACTTTACGCCTAATAAGGATATTAAGTCTGCTGAAAACTGTAAGCGGATAAGAGATTTCGCTATTGAAAAGGGTATTGTGAACCACTATGACGTTGGTGAAATGGGTATAGAGCACTGCCTTCTTCCTGAAAAAGGGCTTGTGGTGCCCGGTGATGTGGTTGTTGGTGCGGATTCTCATACTTGTACATATGGAGCGCTTGGAGCTTTTTCCACAGGCATCGGCAGTACAGATATGGCTTGTGCAATGGCTTCTGGTACACTTTGGTTCAAAGTTCCTTCTGCTATAAAATTTGTGCTTATTAATAAGCCGGCAAAATGGGTTAGCGGTAAGGACGTTATTTTACATATAATCGGAATGATTGGGGTAGACGGTGCGCTTTACAAATCAATGGAATTTGTAGGCGATGGTGTTTCTCACTTATCCATGGACGACAGATTTACAATTGCTAACATGGCAATCGAAGCCGGAGCCAAAAACGGAATTTTCCCCGTAGATGAAAAAACTTTAGAATATGTTAAAGAACATTCTATAAAGGAATATAAGGTTTATGCGCCAGACGAGGACGCAGAGTATGACGAGATATACACAATAGATTTATCCAAGCTTTCTCCGGTAGTGGCTTTTCCTCATTTGCCCGAGAACACAAAGACCATTGACCAAGTAGGCGATATTAAAATCGACCAGGTGGTTATTGGCTCTTGTACCAACGGCAGAATGGAGGACTTAAGAATTGCCGCCGACCTTTTAAAAGGAAGAAAAGTTGCCAAAAACGTTAGAGTTATTATTTTACCCGGTACTCAAAAGATTTACCTTCAAGCGTTGGAAGAAGGCTTAATTAAGATTTTTGTAGAGAGTGGGGCTGTTTTTTCAACACCAACCTGCGGCCCATGCCTTGGAGGACATATGGGTATTTTGGCCAAAGGTGAGCGCTCTGTTTCAACAACAAACAGGAACTTCGTAGGAAGAATGGGGCACCCCGAATCGGAGGTTTACCTTGCAAGCCCTGCCGTTGCGGCAGCCAGCGCAATAACAGGAAAGATTACTAATCCTGAAGATATTAAATAGGAAAGACATATATGAAGGAGAGGATTGATAATATGAAAACTGATAAGGCGCTAGGGCTTGTCTTTAAATACGGTGATAATGTTGACACAGATGTTATTATCCCTGCAAGATACTTAAATTCTCCCGACCCTGCGGAGCTTGCAAAGCACTGCATGGAGGATATAGATAAGGATTTTATTAACAAGGTAAACGAAGGGGATATTATTGTAGCCTGTAAAAATTTTGGCTGCGGCTCATCCAGAGAGCACGCACCTATTGCTATAAAGGCTTCGGGGGTTTCCTGTGTTATAGCCAAAACCTTTGCAAGAATTTTTTACAGAAACGCTATTAATATTGGCTTGCCTATCCTTGAATGTGAGGAAGCGGCAGAAAAAATCTCCACTGGTGATAAGATAGAGGTAGACTTTAAATCAGGAAAAATTGTTAACCTTACTAAAAACGAAGAATACAAGGCACAGCCCTTTCCCGAGTTTATGCTTGAGATAATGGCTAATGACGGCCTAATCAATAAAACTAAGGCTAAGGTATTGCTTCAAAATTAGTGGCATACATTTTCAGAATCCCACACGGTTAAAGTGGGTTTCTGAAAATGTATAGTGACACTTATTTCTGAACAATCCCTAAGCTTTCAAATTAATGCTTATAAAGGGGATAAAATTATGAACTTTAATTTAGCAGTTATTCCTGGAGACGGAATAGGGCCGGAGGTTATTGCCGAGGCTGTTAAGGTTATTGATAAGGTTTCAGAGCTGTACGGGCATACCGTTAAATATACTTGGGTTGATGCCGGTGGCATTGCTATAGATAAATTCGGCGAGCCGCTTCCACAGGCCACTATTGATGTTTGTAAAAATAGCGACAGTGTGCTTTTGGGTGCTGTAGGTGGATACAAGTGGGATACACTTCCTGGACATATGCGCCCCGAGCGAGCGTTGCTTGGACTTAGAGGTGCACTTGGTTTATACGCTAATCTTCGCCCTGCTAAGCTTTATGATGTGCTAAAGGCTGCCTGTCCTCTAAGAGCTGATATTGCCGCAAGTGGAATCGATATTATGGTAATCCGTGAGCTTACAGGCGGTATGTACTTTGGAGACAGAGGCAGAAAGCAAACTGACATGGGCGAAGGAGCTTGGGATACTGAGCTTTATACCTATGAGGAAGTAAGGCGTATAGCCGTTACTGCCTTTGAAATCGCACGGGCACGAAACAAACGTCTGACTAACGTAGACAAAGCCAACGTTTTGGAATCCTCAAGACTTTGGAGAGAGGTTGTGCTTGAGGTTGCTAAGGATAATACTGATATTGCCCTTGACCATATGTATGTGGATAACGCTTCCATGCAGTTAATTCGTGCTCCTAAGCATTTTGATGTTATTGTTACTACAAATATGTTTGGTGATATATTGTCTGACGAGGCAAGCCAGCTAACAGGCTCAATCGGAATGCTGCCATCAGCAAGCCTTGGAAAAACAAGCTGCGGCATGTATGAGCCTATTCATGGCTCAGCACCGGATATTGCCGGTAAGAACATAGCTAATCCTATAGCCACAATTATGTCCTGTGCCATGATGTTTAAATATTCTTTTAAACTTGATAAAGAAGCCGAGGTTATTGAAAAGGCGGTTGTTAAGGCTCTTGATGACGGCTTGCGTACAGCAGATATTTACTCCGAAGGCACCACCAAGGTTGGTACTAAGGAAATGGGCGAAGCGATATTAAAAAATATTGTGGGGTGAAAATATGATTAGCGACAGAGTAAAAAAGGGTTTTCAGCGCACACCTCACAGGTCACTGTTTAAGGCAATGGGCTACACCGACCAAGAGCTGGAAAGACCGCTTATTGGCGTAGTTAATGCCAAAAATGAGATTATCCCAGGGCATATTCACCTAGATACAATAACCCGTGCTGTTAAGGACGCTGTTTTCGCCGCAGGGGGAACTCCTATAGAATTTCCTGCTATCGGCGTGTGCGACGGTATTGCCATGGGGCATGTAGGCATGAAATACTCACTTGCCACTAGGGAGCTAATTGCCGATTCTATTGAGGCTATGACTATTGCCCACGGCTTTGACGCTTTAGTGTTTATTCCAAACTGCGACAAAATTATCCCAGGTATGCTTATGGCTGCCGCTAGGGTAAATATTCCTTCTATTTTTGTTTCCGGAGGGCCAATGCTTGCCGGGAAGCTTTCTCGTAAGGCACAAGGCTTAAGCCTGTCCAACACCTTTGAGGCTGTTGGGGCTTACAGCGTTGGAAAAATTTCAGATGACGAGCTGATGGAGTACGAAAACAACTGCTGCCCAACCTGTGGCTCCTGCTCCGGCATGTTCACTGCAAACAGTATGAACTGCTTAACAGAGGCGCTAGGCATGGGTCTTGATGGCAACGGAACAATTCCTGCTGTTTTCTCCGAAAGGGTAAGACTCGCCAAAAAAGCTGGCACTGCCATAATGGAGCTTTTCAAAAAGGACATAAAGCCAAGAGACATAATGACAGAGAAGGCTTTTATTAATGCCCTAACTGTGGATATGGCTATTGGTGCGTCAACAAACTCCATTCTTCACTTACCTGCAGTAGCAAATGAGGCTGGGGTAAACTTAAGCCTTGATGCTATAAACGAAATCTCCCAGCGTACACCTAATCTGTGCAAGCTTGCTCCGGCAGGTGGGCATCATATAGAGGATTTATACTACGCCGGAGGCATTTACGCCGTAATGAAGGAGCTTACCAAGCTTAACTTGCTTGACCTTGACTGTGTAACTGTTACCTGCGAAAAAATCGGAGACAATATTAAAAATTCCTATATAAAGGATTCAGAGGTAATAAAAAGCGTGGAAAATCCATACTCACCTGTTGGTGGCATTGCTGTGCTTAAAGGCAATCTTGCTGCTGACGGTTGTGTGGTGAAGCGCTCCGCTGTTGCTAAGGAAATGTTACAGGTCACTTTAAATGCTAAGGTTTTCAACTCTGAGGACGAAGCTATAGCGGCTATTCTTGACAATATGATTGTTT
>CAYWBF010000115.1:0-7538 GCA_964456085.1 uncultured Eubacteriales bacterium | reverse complement strand
CCAAGCCTTGCCAAGCTGTCCACCGAACAGTCTACCTCTGTCTGTAAAAGCTTTCTTGCCTTTTCAGCTTCAATAAGACCGCCTTGGGCGTTTTCCCATGCGTATACAAGGTCAGCGTTCACATGTCTGGAGCCTAGCAGCAAATAAGGACTGCCGAAGGCATTTTTTAACACAACGGATATTTTCGGTACGGTTGTGCTGATAAAGGCTTTTGCCAGCTCCGCACCCTCCATAATAATACTGTAGTCGTTGCTTTGGCTGCTTTCGTAGTCTGTTACATTAACCAGTGATACAATAGGCAATCTAAAGCTGCCACAAAAATCCACAAACCGCCTGCATTTCTTAATAGCGGCGGCGCTTAAGCTGCCATTGCTGCCTATCACCCCAACGGTATATCCGTTAATCTTCACAAAGGCAGTAACCAAAGCCTTTTCAAAGCCGCCGTTCACCTCAAGGCATTTGCCCTCATCGGCAATGGCCTTAATCACGGCAGCCATATCTATATTTGACATTGCATTTAATTCCGAATTTATTCTGTTTAATTCATCAAAGCAGTCATCTTGAAGCTTGTCCAAATTATTTGAGGGAAGATAGCTTAGCAAGCTATGCAACCCATTTTTAAGCCCGGCCTCGTTGTCAAATACAAAACCTGCCAGCCCAGTTTTCTCAAAATGATAGGCCGCAGAGCCGCTGTTTTTTTCAAGCGCCTTTACGGCGTCCTTATACACCAGCGGACTTTCGTTAAATAAGGCTCCCTTATTATTCATAAAGACAAAATCCGACAGTCCTGCTATAAAGGAGGATAAGCCCATGCAGCCTCCCTTAATTACGGAAATTTGGGGTATTACCCCCTCCGCCCTTGCCATGGCCGAGTATACCATGCCGTAGGCTTCAAACACTTCAACGCCTTCTGTAATCTCCACGCCCTTAGAATCCAAAACCCCAACTATTGGTGCGCCCATTTTAAGCGCATATTCATACAGGCGTGCAAGCTTTCGTGCTTGCCTTACATTTACAGAGGAATACTGGGCATAGGCATAAACAAGTCGGTTGCCAACTGTACCGAAGCCGCAAACAACCGCTGCCCCTTCCTCCTCCTTACATAGCTCCAAAAAGCTGCCCCCGTCAAAAAGCTGTTCCAGCATTTCTAAAGCGGCCTGCCTTTCGATTAATTTATTATTGTCCAATAAAAAGACCTCCTAAGCTAGGGGGTTTGGGGGAGTGCAGATCCCCCATGACCTTAACCCCAAGTATTTATTATAAATATGCCGCTTAAATATTACGACCTTTTATAATTTCTTTAAATATCCTATCTCTTGGGGGGTGAGCTTTCTGTACTCACCCTTTTTTAGCTGCCCCAAAAAAAGTGTACCAATAGCAATGCGAGTAAGGGAAGCAACCTTGCTGCCTATTGCCTCGCACATTTTTCTTACCTGTCTGTTTTTGCCTTCTGTAATTGTAATTTTTATTGTGGAGTATCTTTCGGCAATATTCATTATGTCCACCTTGGCAGGTGCGGTTGTGTAGCCGTCAATTTCCACTCCACGACGCAGCCTGTTTATTGCCTCTGGGGTTGGGGTGCCGAAAATCTTTGCAATGTAAACCTTTGGGATTTTTTTGCTTGGGTGTGTCAGCTTATATGTCAGCTCCCCGTCGTTAGTAAGCAGAAGCAGCCCCGAGGTGTCATAATCCAGCCTGCCCACAGGGAAAAGTCTTTCCGTCTGATCCTTTATTAAATCCATAACCGTAGGGCGGTCAAACTGGTCTGAGGCGGTGGTTATATACCCAATAGGCTTGTTAAGCATAATATATACCGACTGGGTGGAAGGCTTAACCTCCCTACCCTTATAAGTCACTATATCCCTCTTTGGATCAACCTTTACCCCTAGGGTGTTTACTATTTCCTCATTGACAGAAATCTCCGAGGCCAAAATTAGCTCCTCTGCTTTTCTACGGGAGGCTACGCCGCAGTCTGCCAAATATTTTTGTAGTCTTACCTCCTCGCTCATTGATTTACCATGCTCCAGTCCAAAGGAGTGCCCCTCTTTATATTTGTTGTGGCGGTTTTGCTCATTAGGTCGTAGTAGTATTTCGTATGAAGTCCGTAAGCTGGGCGAATTGATTTTACATTGTCCTTTGTAAAAGGCTCACCGGCGGCTATATCCTTAACGGCAAAAAGGGAACGTGAATGCTCTCTGCTGTTTTTCTGCTTTTGAGTAAGGTCGTAAGTAACCCTTCCAAGAGCAGCCTCAAGAGCACGAATCTCCTTTACCATTTCTGCAAACTCAGTAAGCTCCATGGAAAATGCCGAGTCCACGCCTCCTGCCGCTCTTACTGTTGTAACATGCTTCTCTACAACGGAAGCGGAGAGCGCCACTGCCCCAACAGCAACCGTATGGCCAAGGGTATGGTCGGAAAGCCCCACGGAAACCTCAAACCTCTGGCTCATATGAGGTATGGTTCTTAGGTTAATGTCCTCTAGTGGCGTTGGATAGCTGGAGGAGCACTTAAGGAGGATAACGTCCTCGTTTCCTGCGTCTTTACATGTCTTTAGTGCAAGAGCAATGTCTGCTTCCTCCGCAATGCCCGTGGAAATCAGAATAGGCTTTTTCTTTTTAGCCACATATCTGATTAGTGGAATGTCGTTTATTTCAAAGGAAGCAATTTTGTAAAGAGGCACATCAAGGCTCTCCAACAGGTCAACGGCTGTAAAATCAAAGGGTGTTGAGAAAAAAAACAGCCCCTCTTCCTCAGCCACAGCTTGCAGTCCCTTATGCCATTCCCATGGGGTAAATGCCTGCTCGTATAGCTTGTACAGTGTTGTGCCGTCCCATAGAGTGCCTTGCTTGATTTGAAAATATTCGTTGTCACAGTCCAGGGTTATTGTGTCGGGTCTGTAGGTTTGGAGCTTTACAGCGTCAGCTCCGGCCTTGGCAAGCCCCCTAATAATTTCCACGGCTGTGTCGTAGCTTTGGTTGTGGTTTGCCGATACCTCACCAATAATAAAGGAAGGTTGCCCTTCCCCAATCAATCTGTTTCCTAATTTAATTACTTTGTTCATAGCATCTTCCTTTAATATTATATGATTTAAGTATACTGGATAGATTTGCAAATTTCAACGCATTATTCATTAAAATTTGTAATAATATTCTTCCCTCAATAATATACTTTCTTAAGCATATATGGCCGATTAATAGAGCAGTCCCAATTTGTTTTTGGAATTGCTATACAGGAATTATTCTATCGGCTATCCTAGGAGGAGAAAAAATGACGTTAATAAAAGAACGAATAGCACTTCCACAAAAGCTTGATATGGAAACAGCCCAAATTCTGCTTGAGGGTGATATTATTGTTCCGGATATAAAACCCGACGTAGCAGTAATTTTACAAACAGATTCCAAAGCCATCATAGACAAGGCAGAAATCACCGGTGACAGGGTAAACCTAACCGGTCGGCTGGGCATTACTGTGCTATATTTGGCACGAGGCTCCGAAAAGCCGGTACATAGTATTATGCTTAACGCCCCCATTAACGATTTTTTTAACATAGAGGGGCTTACAAAGGATATGTTTGTCAAAACCCAAGCCGAAATCACCAATATCGACTTTAAAATCACAAACGACAGAAAAATTTCCTACCGTGCCGTTATCGAAATAAAAATCTCCTGCGAAAGCTCTGAAAACTACTGCGAGATTGTAACAGGCATCGAAAATATCCCTGCCAACCAGCTTCAAAAGCGTGGACTGTCCATTAATAAGGTAGTTGAGCACAAGGAGCACCAGTTTATTGTTAAGGATGATGTATCCGTAGCCATAGGCAAGCCAAACATACGAGAGATTTTGTCCTGCAGCATTGTTGTTACAAACAGAGACGCTAAGCTTTCCGCTGGTAAGGTAACGTTGTCCGGTGAGCTTATTGTTACCGTTTTATACAAAAGTGATGCGGACGAAAGCCTTATTGAATTTTTGGAGCAGGAGATTCCTTTTAACGGCTTAGTGGAGATTCACGAAGCTAAGGAGGATATGCTTTGCGACCTATCACTAACTGTCCTAGAGCAATATGTGCAGGTAAAACCAAACAGCGACGGTGAGGAGCGGCTTATTGAGGTAGAGGTTTCTGTTGGTGCGCTTATTTCTCTTAGCCAGCAGGTTGACTTGGAGATTTTAGAGGACGCTTATTGTATAAACAAAAAGCTTACCATCAGCAAAACCCCTGTTAGATATCCAAGACTTATTTGCCGAAACAAAAACCAATGCCAGATTAAAGAGGTTGTAGGGCTTGAAAGCAACTGCCCCGATATTTTACAGATTTTCAGAGTGCAAGGGACAGCCTATGCAGATGAAACTAAAATCATTGATGATAAGGTTGTTGTATCCGGCATAATTGACACAAACGTTCTGTACATTGCCCAATCTGATGATACCCCTCTCTACTCCTTCAGAACCGTTATACCATATCGTCAGGTTATTGAAACAAAGGGCGCAACCCCTGATATGAATATCGAAATGGACATTGCTATTGACCATGTGGGCTTTAACATGCTTTCCGGCAGAGAGCTTGAGGTGCGCTTCCTTCTTTGCTTTAACACACATATAATAGAAGAAAGAGAAACTAACGCCATTACGGAAATAGAGTTTAGGGATATGGAAAAAAGCGAAATTGAGAACATGCCTAGCCTTACAGTTTACGTTGTTCAGAAAAATGATACCCTTTGGAAAATTGCTAAAAGCTACAATACTTGCATAGATGAGCTGTTAGCTATAAACGAAATGGAGTCGCCTGAAAATATTTATCAAGGACAGAAGCTTCTTATTCTTAAAAAAATTCTTTCGGCATAACAAAAAAGCTTATGAACGCCAAGGCAGTCACCAGCCAAGGCTATTCATAAGCTTTTTTATTGTTTGTTTATAGAAGGCTATTTTTTATTCTGCTTCCCGTAACCTCTCTACCAACTAGTTTTATCATACTCGTATTCACATAAAATATTACTTTGAGTTTTCCTTAACTCTAAACTCTACTATCCGAGCAATAAATTCATAAGGCATGGGCTTGTCAAGAGGAAACTGAACAGCACCCTTAGAGTATTTATATCCTGCCCTTTCTATTTCCTCCTTGAAATTTTCTATGCCACTTACTCCCGGGTACAAACCTATGTGCTTTTTGTGTGCCATAAAGTGTATCAAATTACCATTTTGATAAAAGGTTGGCATACTCCAGCTTATTTTTTCCGCTGCGTCTGGAGCATGAAGCTTTATATGTTCCCTAAGCTCTTTTAAAATCGGCCGCACTTCTTGGGCGCAGGTTTCTATATACTCATCTATTGTTTTAAAACTTGCACTTGGCATTATTCTCTCTCCTTCACCGTAACTACAACCTTATCGCCAGGCTGCTTGCCAATTTTTGCTCGTATCTCCTTGCGTATACCTATGATATGGCAAGGGGTTTTCATTTTTACAAGACTGCCCTCATAAGGTTCGCTGTCAAAAGTAGCAAACACCTTTACTCTGCCCTTGCCAAATTCTCCCTTTACATCATATGGAAATTCAACGTAAGCACCATCTATGTCAGGCACCTTTTTTATTTCTGCTTCAAATTCGTAGATTTTGCTGTTCATTTCATGCTCCTTTCATTAAGGATTAATTTATTTTTACATTTTTGTTCATAACTGTCAACTACTATGGGACAAAGTAAAAAACGTTATACTCATCTGTCTTTAATATTTTGGCATTTCTATAAGAATTGCCAATTCAGAAACAAAAAATGCCGAACACCAAAAGCTTTTAAATTTACGTCTAAAGCCTTTGATGCTCGGCAAAAAACGGCTCTTTACAGCCTATGCCGCTATAATGTCGTTAACCTCCTCCTCACAAAGCGTTTCCTTTTCAAGAAGCGCCTCTGCAATGGAGGTTAGCTTATCTATGTTTTCGGATATTATTTTTTTGGTTTCATCGTAAAGCCGCTCAATTATGGACACGCTCTCCAAGTAAACCTCTCTTTCATTTTTGAACTGGCTCATATCCAACAGAGTTGTTTTTGTTCCCATACCAAACTTAGAAATTAGGTTGATTGTAGTTTTCGTAGCCTTTTCAATGTCGTTAGCCGCACCTGTGGTTATGCTGTCGCTGCCGAAGGTGATTTCCTCTGCGGCACGTCCTGCTAAGCTCACCATTATTTGAGCCTCTAGCTCTTTTTTTGTGAAATACATTTTATCCTTTGGTATGTTCACACAAAAACCCCCTGCCCCTTTTGTGCTCGGGATAATTGTAATTTTTGTGACGGTAGTGTCCTTGTCTGTAAGCTTAGCGATTAGAGCGTGGCCTGCCTCGTGGTAGGCTGTTATTTTTCTGTCTATATCTCTTTGGTTACTTCTGTCCTTCTTTTCTGCTCCGGCTATTACAGTGTAGTATGCCCTATCAATATGCTGGGTGGTTATTTCATCTGAATTTTCCTGCGCCGCCAATATCGCCGCTTCGTTAAGCAAATTTTCCAGCATAGCTCCGCTAAAGTAAACGGTCTGCTTCGCAAGGGAATTAAAATTTGTCTTTTTAGAAATGGGTTTGTTTTTTGCGTATAACTTTAATATTCTCAACCGAGCAGAAACATCTGGAAGGCCAATTTCCACCTGCCTATCGAACCTGCCCGGACGAAGTAGAGCTTCATCTATAGTGTCCAGCCTGTTTGTTGCAGCTATAACACATATCCCTTCTCCGGAGGAAAAACCGGACATCTCCGTTAAAAGTGCGTTCAATGTTTGATCCCGTTCGTCGCTGCCTCCCGTAGATATGGAGGTGCGTTTTTTCCCAAGAGCGTCAATCTCATCTATGAAAATTACAGCCTTCTTTGCTTCTCTTGCTGACTTAAACAACTCACGTACCCTTGCCGCCCCTACCCCTACGTACATCTGCACGAAATCAGAGCCGCTGACGGAAAAGAAGGGTACGCCTGCTTCCCTTGCAATAGCCTTAGCCATAAGTGTCTTACCTGTACCAGGGGCACCGTAGAAAATTACACCCTTAGGCATTCTTGCGCCATAGCTGGAATATTTTTCAGGATTTTTGATGAAATCCACAATATCCATAACACTTTCCTTTGCCTCGTCATTACCGGCAATGTCGGAAAAGCTTATAAGACGTTCCGCAGATTTGCTTACGTCCTTGGTATTCATAGCAAAGGCGGAGCGCATTGGAGTCTTATTGGTAAACCTAAGTCCTAAAAACAACGCCGCCCCAAAAACAAAAATACTTATTATTGACTGAACCAAATTGGCTGATTCGCCGCTTTCTACAACCTTAACATCTTTTAGCAGCAGCGTTTCTTTTAAAGCAGAATTACGGGGATTGTCGGTACGATATGGCTTGTCTGTGTCTACAGCCTTAAATCTTAAGACTGAGCTGTTTGACAATGTAACCTCCGAAACCTGGTTTGCTTCCACCATTTGTAAAAACTCCGTATAGCTTACTTCTACAATTTCCTTTTTTTTGCTAAGGTATAGCCCGTAAACAAGAGCTGTTATAATACACAATAAAAAAATTGCCCC
>CAYWBF010000114.1:0-7560 GCA_964456085.1 uncultured Eubacteriales bacterium | reverse complement strand
AAAACCCTTAGCCTAAACTAAGGGTTTTCACGCCTTTTTTGAAATTCAAAATCATACTACTTTATCAACCAGCATACCCGACTCAATAATTTTAAAGGTATTTGCTGTCGGTTTTCCGTACTTGTAATTATAATAATAGCCTAAGTCCTTAAAACGCATATGCTCCGACAAAGGTAGCTTAAGCATATTTTTTGTACCCTCATGAATCTTCTTTAAGAAGCCCTCACTTTTATAGAGAAGTATACTAAGCCTTTCCTCGCTAAGCTCGTCATAAGCCTCCTCGTTAAAGGTAATATCCCCTGTTTCTTTAACCTCCAGGCCGAATTTTTTCAAGCCCATATGATTATTAAAAACTTGTCTACTAATATTTTTTGTAAATTCCTTTAAATTTTTACTGTGAGCCTGGTCGCCGGAAAATTTTATAAGCTTGTTATAGCCGTCAACAAATTCTCTAAGGCCGTCTGACAATATTTCTTTTTTGGAACGTGTTTCTTCGTCAAAAACCCCTTTGTGCATATCTCTTAGCAACGAAAAGGAGGACTCCCTAAGACCGTTTACGCTTTCGGAGAGCTGCTTGGCATAGCTTAATACATCGGTTCTAAATGCCTTGTTAAGCAAATATACCTTGTCGTTTTTTCCAAAGCTCACGGATTGCCTAAGCTCACTAAAAGCAGAGCGCTTAACGCTATCGGCTTCGGAGTTTTTCAAAATATAAGGCTTATAATAATTATAATAATAAATCTGAGTAAGCATTAAGTCTCCCCACCCTAAGCAAATCCAATAATCAAGGAAAATCAAGGAAATATACCGACTATTTGTGGAATTGCTTTAATCTTTTTAAGACAGTTAATTATAGCAATTTTTTTTGAACAATGCAATAAATTATTGCAAGTATATCAAAAAAATCATATAATTATTAAGCTAATAAGCTGTTTTAAAGGCTTGGGGGAGCTGCACTCCTCCAACCCCCCTAGCCTCCCTAGCCTTGTTACAAAAAATTTAAAATAAAAACACATTTCTGACACATTATCTTTTTATTATTAACTTGTAAATTGAAAGCCGGTTCTAAAAAATCGGGTTTTAAGGAAATCGCGATTTCCGTTTTACAAAATAAAAATTAAAGGAGAACAAAACAATGAAGGCTTTTAAGAAGATTTTAGGCATAGGCCTAGCTGTGGTAGCTGCGGCGGCTGTATCCGTTTCCGCTTTTGCTGCATACTTAACTCCTGCACAGGCAGTTGCAGATTTAACAGGACGTGACGTTAAGGCAATTATTGACGAAAGAAACACTACCGGCAAAACTTACGCTGCAATGGCTGAAGATGCAGGGAAGCTTGCCGAATACAAAGAGTCAATTCTTAGCCTAAAAAAATCGTTGTTAGACGAGAGAGTTGCTGGTGGCTTTATCACTCAAGCACAGGCTGATGAGGCGTATGCTCTGTTTGAAGAAAGAATAGCTTTATGCGACGGAACAGGTACAGCTTGCGGCGCTGCTAGCGGAAGCTGTGGACTTGGCGGCATAGGCGCCGGTATTTGCGGCGGCGATGTGACTGGCGGCTGTGGCGGACTTGGCGGCACAGTAGGCGGTTATGGCGGAGCATGTGGTGGCGCTGGCGGCGGCTTTGGCAGAATGCAGCGCAGATAGGAAATATATTTCCTTTCATCACTCTATATTGTTTATATATGAAAATATCAACGGTAGTTTCTTTACCGTTGATATTTTTTTTGCGAATTTTGTGTCATGCTTTTTTTGACAAAGCTACCGTTTTTTTGTGACATGCTTTCAAAAAATCTGGTAGTTTTTTTATTTAATGACTACACTCGCCATTTGTTTTTATTGAAATTTATTTAAAATTATTGAAAAAAAATAAAAAAAAGTTTATAATGGAGCCAAAAACAAACTAACATTTAGAACATAAACTTGACATAATTTTTCATAATCACCTCTAAAGAATGCTACTTAATATTCATTTTGCATTTCATTTATGGCTTCAAAAATAATTTATAGAAGGATTTGAAATTATGAAAAAAACAAAGAGTGTTCTTTTGCTACTTATTACTGCTATTTTCATGTTATCAGGTTGCAGCAAATCTTCTTCCTATGCGAAAAACAATCCTCCTCTTACCATCACCTTGTGGCACTATTACAACGGCGACGCAAAAGCCTCCTTTGATAATCTTGTTCAGGAATTTAATGAAACTATAGGCAAGGATAAGGGTATTATAGTAGACGCATACACCCAAGGCGGCGTAAACGAGCTTGCCGAGGCTGTACTGGCTTCCGCCCGTAAGGACGTAGGCTCCCAAGAGATGCCTAACATTTTCTCTGCCTACTCCGACAACGCCTTTAGGCTTGACGGAATGTCAGTTGTAGCGGAGCTTGACAAATATTTCACCGAAAGCGAGCTAAAGGAATACCGCAGCGAGTTTATAGATGACGGCAGATTGGGGAATAATAACTCCCTAAAGATTATACCTGTGGCCAAATCCAGTGAAATCTCATTTATTAATTTAACGGATTTTGATAAATTTGCTAAAGAATCCAACGTAACCGTAGATGACCTTCAAACATGGGAGGGTCTGGCAAAGACTGCGGCTATTTATTACGATTGGACAGACAAAAGTACCGATACCACAGACGACGGCAAAGCCCTTTTTGGCATAGACTCTATGGCGAATTTTATGCTAATAGCCGCTAAGCAGCTTGGGGTTGACATATACCAAAGCACCAACGGCAAGGTATCCTTTAATTTTCCGAAGGAAGCTGCAAAAACCATATGGGATTGCTTCTACGTTCCGTACATAAGCGGATTCTATTCAAATATCGGCCGCTTTCGTTCAGATGATGCCAAAACCGGCTCAATTATAATGTATACCGGCTCAAACTCCGGCGCTAATTATTTCCCTAAGCTTGTGGAAACAGGCAAGGACGCATCTTATCCTATAGAATGTGTGACACTCCCCTACCCCCATTTCAGCTCCGGTGAAAAATACGCTATTCAGCAAGGGGCAGGCATGGTTGTAGCTAAAACAGATGAAAAGCAAGTGGCGGCTTCCGTACAATTTTTGAAATGGCTAACAAGCATAGACCATAACCTACAGTTTGCCATATCTACAGGCTATCTGCCCGTTAAAAACGAAGCTCTGGAATATAAGACAGTAGTCGATAAAATAATTTCCAGCAAAGATGTAGATGAAAAATCTACTACCATGCAGGCAATCAAAACAACCTACGATATGCTAGGCAGCTATACCCTCTATGCAAATAAACCCTTTGAAGGTAGCTACGAAACAAGAAGCGTTCTTAACTCCTCATTGCAAAACTACGCAACAAAGGATTTAGAAGAAATCAAAAAAGAAATAAGCAGCGGAAAATCCAGGTCAGAGGCTATAGCCGCCTATAACACCGATGAAAACTTTGAAAGATGGTATAATGCTATAGTTTCAGATATGTCAGATAAATTAGGCTCTAAATAAAACTGACCAAACATTATTTAAAATTTTTAATTGATAGGATAACCTTATGCGTAAATGGCGTTTTAACAGAAAATCTATAGTATTTAAGCTTGCATTTATATTGACGTCAGTTATATTACTACAGGTTTTGTTTACACTGGGGACAATAATAGCAAGCCGTGTTATTCCAAGTCTTGAAAATAACGCTTTTGGTTTATTTGCAGAGAAAATCAGAACAAGAAAGAACTATATAGAAAGCGAGCTTCATAACCGTTGGTCAAATATTGACTCCTATATTACTGAAATCACAAAAGTATATAATCATAAAAGCTTTTCAGATATGGATATGTCTGAAGCACAATCTGTAGCTCTTTTAGACGAGATTACACCAACTCTAGTGAATATGCTCCGCTCTACAGCTACAACCGGCGCATTTGTAATTTTAAATGATAATATAAACGAAAATGCCTCCCACTCCGCACTCTACATAAAAGACTACGACCCCAGTCTTAATGACACTGAAGAATCTACCGATATTTACGTTAAAGTCGGCTCAACGGATATTGCAAAAAAATACAACCTGCCATTGGCAAATTTATGGAGCTACGGCCTAACCTTAGAAGGCACAGATAAGGATATATTCTACAAGCCCTTTGATGCGGCGCAGTTGACCAAGGATTTTAGGTATTTAGGCTACTGGCATACATCCGATACGTTTTTAGGCAACCAAGTGGAGGTTATCACCTACAGCAAACCCCTTATAGACAAAAACGGGAACGTCTTTGGCGTAGCCGGTATTGAAATATCAGAGGACTATTTGTATAAACTGCTTCCGGCGCAGGAGATTTCGGAGAACAACTCCTATGGTTACGCCGTTGTAACCATAGATAATTCCACCGGCGTTGTTAAGCCGCTTATTGTACGAGGCTCTGCACAAAGGAATATTCTTAGTGTAAACAAGCCGCTGGATTTAAAGGTAATTAACGAAGGCTATAGTGGGTATTCCATAAATAATCCTGTGGCTCCAGTGGCTTCCCACCTTGAACAAATTATGCTGTACAACAGTAACACTCCTTTTGAGGATACCCGATGGTATTTAATGGGCATGACCCACGAAAGCAACATACTGGGCTTTCCTCAAAGAGTTAGCACTGCATTGCTTTATAACTTTCTCCTTTCCATATTTGTAGGGGCCGCCGTTGCGTGCTTAATAGGATATTATTTTGCTAAGCCAATATTAAGCCTTGCTGATCAGGTACGTAAAAATAACCCTGGGCAGGTAGTTTCTCTAAGAAGGACGGGTATATCTGAAATAGATGATTTGTCCCAATCCATAGAGTATCTGAACGAAAATATACTCGAATCCATTTTAAAAACGGATAAAATCATAAGCCTGGTAAACTTAGAGCTAGGCGCATTTGAGCATAAAATTATGTCAGATTACGTTACTGTGTCCTCAACGCTGGTTAACATGCTTAAGCTGCCTCTTAATGACAAGGACGACTGCATAATCGAAAAATCAGTTTTTTTTGGGATACTGGACAATATTTTAAGTAGCACCACACCGGACGGTGAGGAGGACGTATATTTATGCTCTCAAAACCCTCAAAAATGGGTAAAAATCAAGTCCATTAAAAACGAAAAAGCTTTACTTGGGGTGGTAATGGACGTTACTAAGGACGTTTTGGAAAAGCAAGTGCTTAACTTTGAGCGTGATTATGACGTGCTTACAAAAATATTTAACCGCTTCGCCTTCCACCGTAGAGCTATGCAAATTTTTTCCAAGGGTGATTTAAAGGTAGCCGCCTTCGCCATGTTTGATTTAGATAACCTTAAATATGTAAACGACACCTACGGTCATGACGTAGGGGATATTTATATTAAAACAGCCGCACAGCTTATCTCCGGTTGCTTTAGCAAAAACGCAGTGGTCGGGCGTATGTCCGGGGATGAGTTTTATGTCTTTTTCTACGGCTTTGACTATGAGGACGAGGTTCGGCAGCTTTTGGTAAACTTGTATGAATCATTGGATAAGGAGTGTATTATTCTTCCTACCGGCAGCCAATTTAAGATTCGTATGTCCTCCGGCCTTGCTTGGTATGGAAAGGACTCCTGTGATTTTGAGGAGCTTATAAAGTTTGCAGATTTTGCCATGTACAAGGTGAAGCACTCCATTAAGGGAGAGCTTAGGGAGTTTAACAAGAGTGCCTATATGTCCGAGTCCTTTATATTAAGCGGTAAGGAGGAGCTGGATAAGGTGCTTGACAATCAGCTTGTGGAGTATGTATTCCAGCCTATTGTGTCAGCTAAAACAGGAGATATTTTTGGCTACGAGTCGCTTATGAGACCTCAAAACGACGTGCTTAGCACCCCCACAAAGCTTATACAAATCGCCTCCTCCCAAGGGGTGTTATGGAAGGTTGAAAAAATCACCTTCTTTAAGTCCCTTGCTCTTTACTCCAAACACAAGGAAATGTTTAACCAGTGCAAGCTTTGCATAAACTCCGTTCCCGGCGAAATTTTAAAAGATACAGAGTTTGAAGAGCTGGAAAAGCTGTATGGAGATATATTAGGCAAGCTTGTAGTGGAGTTTACGGAAAATGAAAAGCTAAATGAAGCTGTTTTGTCATCTAAGCTAAAAAAAATTAGGGAATGGGGAGCTTTTGTTGCCTTGGACGATTATGGTTTGGGTTATAACAGCTTTTCTAGCGTTTTGAGCCTAAAAGCCAAGCTTATTAAGCTGGATCGTTTCTTAATAAGCGGCGTTGAAACCGACCCAAATAAGCAAGCCATTATTTTAAAAATCATTGATTTTGCTAAAAAGCATGATAAATGGATTTTAGGCGAGGGAGTAGAAACCAGAGGACAGCTTGAGGCCTTAATAAATATGGGTGTTGACTATGTACAAGGGTTTTATATAAGAAAACCATCAACCTTGCCTAATTTTGACAATAGCTTAATTAAGCAGGAGATTTTGGATATACAAAAGATTTCTTGGCGTAGATAATAAAAATAATTTCGGTAGGTTCAAATGCATAAAGAAAGAACCATAGATTTTTAAGAAAAATACTTAAAAGTCTATGGTTCTTTTTTTATAGACGTGAAGTTGAAGCGCTTTCAATAAGTTTTGTTAGAATAATCATTACGACCATTGTTAATAAATAAATTTTGTTGTACACTTAATAAAGAAAACATTATGTTAAAGGAGGAAACTTTTTGAATATAAATATAAGACTAGAAAACCCCAATGACTATTTTGTTGTTGAAGAAATTACACGAGATGCTTTTTGGAATCTTTATAAACCCGGCTGCAATGAGCATTTATTAATCCATAATTTAAGAAGCCATAAAGACGTTATTCCAGAGCTTTGTTTTGTTATTGAGCTTAACAATGAGGTTGTGGGTAGCATTTTTTACTCCCACTCAAAAGTTCTTGATTGTGATGGAAAAGAATATAAAACAATCACATTTGGTCCAGTTAGCATCAAACCATCTCTTCATAGAAAAGGGCTTGGTCGTCAACTAATCACACATTCAATAGAGCGAGCTAAAGAATTAGGATATAACGCAATTATTATTGGTGGATACCCATATCACTATATACCTTACGGATTTGAAGGTGCAAAGAAATACCGTATCGCTATGCCTGACAATAATTTTTATACTGGAATAATGGCTTTGCCCCTTAAAAAAGGCTTTTTTGATTCTGTGAAAAATGGAGTGGTTTATTTTAGCGAAGCAATAGAACCGGATGAAAGTGAGCTAGAAGATTTTGATAAAAAATTTAAGCCATTGGAAAAAGCAGTTACAGAAAGTCAAGCCCTGTTTGAACAGGGTGTATCTGAGCTTGATACAAAGGTTTATTAGTTACAAGGTTTGTTGGGATAGCGAGCAAATTTATATAGTTAGCGGCAAGGAAGAAACAAATTAGCTCATAACAAAAGATTGCTCAATTCAATCTAAGATTGCCTGTGTTGAATTCTTATTCAACATAAATTTTGTCATGTAACTAATAAGTCCAATTGGAAGAATTCTTGCTGAAGCAATCAGTAATTTGTTATAAATTCCGGGTACAATCACCCGCTTATTCTTCAAAAGCGCTTT
>CAYWBF010000113.1:0-7619 GCA_964456085.1 uncultured Eubacteriales bacterium | reverse complement strand
AGGGCCGTCAGCGACGTATTTATTATTATTCTGTAAAACCATGTTTTTATATTTTCAATATACTCTAACCCTTTTATAGCCTTAAGCGCCTTAACAACACTCTCGCTAACTACATCTTCAGCCATTTCCTTATGCTTCGTATATGAATACGCAAACCTGTAGGCGCTGTTCAAGTTATTTCTAATATAAGCTTCAAATGCTTCCCTGCCGTTCATTTTATTTCCTCCCTTCATTGATTAGACTATTTAGGCGCTAAAAAAGTTTGAAGATAAAAAATAAAAAAAATAAACCGCACCTAAAACTAGGTGCGGTTTATTTTGCCCATATTACATCATATTAATTTTTTCGAGGTCGTCTGCTATGTTGTGTATCGAGCTACTGTTTCTATACAACAACGTTAGATTTGACTTGAATAAATCGATTATAGGTATATATATTTTTTTAGTGCTACATTGTAGGGTATGTTCACTGATGTGTATTAGCTTAGTATAACGTATTCATATCCGTATCAGTATATTAGCTATCATAAGTCCTTATAGGCTGCGTCTGTTAGCTTTCCGTACAATGTAATATAAGCGTTGAATTCATTATAAAGTACCATGTAGAACAAATGTAGATCAAAAATTTTCTTTTTGCAAAAAATATTTTCGGGAATTTTATTTTTTGCAAGGATTGGATTAAATATACATTTTATGGGATAAAGCCTTGGGGGAGCTACACTCCCCCAAACCCCCTAGTTTACCTACATGCTTCAATACACTTTTGAGGGCAAACCATTGTACAGCTTCCGCAGGCGTCACATCGACTGTTGTCGATAAAGTATTTGCCGTCCTCTTGCCTATAAATTGCCTTAAATTTTATTTCATCACACTTTTTCTTACAAAGCCCACAAGAGATACAATTATCACCTATTCTTTGACCCTTAAAGGTTATAGGGAAATCTCCAAAGGAAAACTGCTCACGGGATAATTTATGGTCACGGGTGACAAGCTCAAAATCGTAATCATAAAGCTCGCCCTTAAATCGATAGAGAATAAGTGCTCTTTCATTTGTATATTTACGCATATCGGCAATGCCCATTGCAAAGCCTGCGCTTTTACTTTCTTTTTTGAGCAGCTCATCAAAGGAGATTTCCTTTACGTCACCTGTAGCTCTCAGCGTAAACCCCGGCTGAAATAATGGCAGTCCCTTCTCATCGTGAGTAACCTGTGTGGATGCAGACATTCCGCAAATAGACAGCTTGCCATTTTCGGTAAGCTGTTTGTAAAACGGCTTTACCTCCATTGTACGAAGATACAGCCCTTCCTCATCATAGGCGAACAAGTGGGCAATCCTAGTCTCTGGGTAGCCGTCATCACCAATAGTGGCGAAGGTTAGACAGCCTATCTTTTCAAATTTCTCGTATATCTCTTTAATGGTCAAACTAAACCCTCCATTTCAAAAGCTTTGAAAGAAACAGTTCTAATTCCTTAGTCTGGGGATTTGCAAATATTTTTTGGCTATTACCATATTCTGCAATGCGGCCTCCGCTCATAAACGCAACCTTGTCGCAAGTATGGAGTGCAAACCCCATTTCGTGTGTAGCTATAATAAATGAAAGCCCTTCGTCCTTAAGTTCTCCGATGATGTTTAGTACCTCTGTTGTGTATTCCGGGTCTAGGGCGGAGGTTGGCTCGTCTAGCAGTAAAATTTTAGGCTTGGGAGCAATGGCTCTGGCGATAGCTATGCGCTGGCGTTGTCCGCCGGAAAGCTGTGAGGGTAGTTTATTCGCTTCGTTTGTAAGCCCAAACCGTTTTATAAGTACGGCGGCACGGCGTGCTGCTTCTTGCTCTGACAGACCGTGCACCTGAATGAGAGGTAAGGTGATATTTTCAGTTGCACTAAGATGAGAAAAAAGCCCACCTTGTTGAAATACAAAGCCAATCCTTTTGCGGTACTGTGGGGTATCGTCGGCTCGCTCACTATCCAAGTAAACCTCACCGCTGGCAGCGGAAACAAGTCCCCCAAGTATCCTAAGCAAAGTAGATTTACCGCACCCGGAACGCCCGATTAATGCAAGAGTGGTGACTTCATCATTAAACGAAATATTTTTCAATACCTCTCTGTCAAACCCTTTTGAGAGACTCCTTATATTAATGTTCATAGGAAAACCTCCTCTCTAATGCCTTGCTTACAAGGGTGATTGGCAATGTGAGAGCAAGGTATAATACCCCCAAAAATAGGTAGCACTCAAACAGCTTGAAATTAGTCGCCGAAATCTCACGCATGGTTTGAGTCAGCTCAATGACTGCAATCATAGACAGCAAAGAGGAGTCCTTTATAATAGACGCAAACTGTCCTGTGAGTGCTGGAAGGGTGCTTGCTACAAGCTGTGGCAGCAAGACATATCGCACCGTTTGACGTTTTGTAAAGCCAACAGCCTTTGCCGCTTCAAGCTGTGTGCTGTCTTGGGAAAGCAAGCTGCCCCGAATAATCTCCGAGATATAAGCACCCTCAAAAATAGAGAGTATAAGCACACCACAAACAAAGCGGTTTTCTATACCAAACGCTGTTCCTACAATATAAAAAAACAGATAAATCTGCATAATCAGCGGCGTTCCACGGATAAACAGTACATATCCCTTGGCAAGATATTTAAGAATAAGTACCCTACTGGACTGCATAAGGGCACTAACAACACCCAGAAGCAGGCTAAGTACAAGGCTTGCAAGACTCACATATACAGTCATCAAAAAGCCGTCAAGCAGTCGCCCCCTAAAGTTGCTTATAAACGAAAAACGAAAGGTAACTCCTATTTTTGACAGTGCAAACCAAAAAACGAGGACAAGCGCCCCACTCAAAAGCAGCATGTTTAGTGCTGCTTTGAGTAGGCTTGTTTTTTCTTTGTCTGATGTAAAAATACTCATACTATTTACTCAAATCGAAAAACCATTTGAAGCCATATTCATCAAAGGCTTTTTTCTCTTCGCTCAAATATTTTTCTGTTAGCTTGTCGAATCCACCCTCGTTTTGGTATTTCACTAAAAATTCGTTGATTTTTGTAAGCAGCTCTGTATTTCCCTTTTTCACAGCAATACCCCAGTATTCGGTGTTTTGGAAGGGGATAAAAATTGCGGTTGTAGTATCGGGATTCGCCTTGTTGTTACGGTAGATGGTGAGCTGGTCATACAAAAAGCCGTCTGCCTTTCCTTGGGAAGCCTCGGTAACACAGGCGCTTTCATCAGCAAGGGCAATGATTTCTGCATTTTTTAAGTTTTCCTGTGCGTATAAAAAGCCTGTAGAACCAGTTTTTACTGCTATTTTTTTACCAGGCTGATTTAAGTCCTCAATGCTTTTAATGTCGGAATTTTTATTTGCCAAAATGGCGAGTAGTGAGCAGGAATAAGGGTCTGAAAAATCCACTTCCTCTTTACGGTCGTCACGGATTGTCATAGACGATATAACCATATCTGCTTTGCCTGTTTTAATAGAAGGAATTAGTCCGTCCCAAGCTGTGTTAACAATTTCTACCTCCTTGCCCAAAGATTCTCCGATTGCCTCAGCCAAATCCACGCTTACCCCTGTTGGATTGCCGCTTGCGTCCTTTGTTTCAAAGGGTGGGTAAGCAAGTTCCATAGCCACCACCAATTTATCACTTTTCTTTTGGCAGCCAGATAAGGCAATAACTCCAGTCAGCATAATAGCCGCAAGTAAACCGTATAACATTTTTTTCATAATGTAACCTCCAATATTTCATTGACATTTGAATTTTGTGATGCTATTTTATGTCTATACAGATTATTTGTAAAGCAGGCACATTAATGTACTATAGTTACCAAATAGAAACTATTGATAAATTATGAAACTTTGGGAATTATTTTGGAGGTTAAAATGGAGAAATTTTTATCTGCTTGTCCAATAGAAACTACGCTGCTGTTAATAGGTAACAAATGGAAGGTTTTGATACTGCGTGATTTATTAGACGGTACAAAGCGCTTTGGGGAGCTGAAAAAATCCATCGGTCAAGTAAGCCAAAAGGTACTGACTGCACAGCTTCGTGATATGGAGGATAAAGGTCTTATTGACAGAAAGGTTTATGCAGAGGTACCACCAAGAGTAGAATACACCCTTACCGAGACGGGCAATAGCTTAAAGCCTATACTTGATGCTATGCTTACATGGGGTTTGGAGTATAAAAAGGCTAGGGAATAGAATCATTTAGCTAAGCCAAGATGCTTTGTAGGCTGATAAGTGAAATGAGCCTTGTAGCTAAGTCATGCGAGTTCATCTAAATATCCTAAGGGTTTAGAGCATATCAAGTAATAAAAAAATGGCTGTAGCCTACGGTTCTCCGTAAGCTCACAGCCATTTTTTATTTTCTCGTAAAGTTAATATTTATTGCCCAATCTCATTAGCAGTCATAATAGCCCCATAAACCATAGCGGCATTAACCTCAAAAGGCATGTTATGAATAGTTTCGCCAGGAGCGCAAACAGCCTCAGCTACTTTTTTGATTTTTTCTTCCGTAACCTCAACAATGCCTAAATCAGCTAAGCATGTTGGAAGCCCTACAGCCTTAAGGTATTCCAAAATCTCGGAAATTTCCTCGGAAGGTGCATTTTCCAAAATCAATTGTACAAGCACACCAAAGGCAACCTTTTCGCCGTGGTTATACTCATGGGTTTCGGGCAGTACAGTCAAGCCATTATGTACGGAGTGGCAGCCAGCAAGTCCGCTGGACTCAAAGCCTAAACCGCTCATAAGTGTATTTGCTTCGATAATGCTTTCAAGGGCAGGAGTAACAACCTTGTTTTTACATGAAGCAATAGCCTTTAAGGAATCCTCAAGTAAGGTTTCATAGCAAAGTCTTGCCACAGCAAGAGCGGTTCTTGTGCTTTTGCCGCCGCAGAAGTTGTTTGAGAAGGATCTTTCACATGCTCTTGCCTCAAAATATGTAGAAAGGGCATCACCCATACCGGCAACAAGGAATCTAACAGGTGCCTGAGCAATAACCTCTGTGTCTATAAGCACTACATTTGGGTTTTGTGGAAGGAATAAATATTCCTCAAATTCTCCCTTTTCTGTGTAAATAACAGTCAAGGCGCTACAAGGAGCATCTGTGGAGGCGATTGTTGGGCTAACTATTACAGGAATCTTGTTGTAATAAGCAACAGCCTTGGCAGTATCCAAAGTCTTGCCGCCGCCGATACCAACAACAACATCACAGCCCTTTTCAGTAGCCAAGGCTTTAAGGCGCTCAATTTCTACCTTGCTGCATTCTCCACCAAATTCTCCAAACACAAGCTCACAGCTAACCTTATCAAAAGCAGGCTGAAATCTCTTTTGTGCCGACGCAGATGTAACAACTAACGCTTTTGTACCTAGATCCTTAACATATGTACCTAGATTGCTCATTTCTCCTTCGCCCTGAACGTATTTCAAGGGTGAAATAAATGACTTCCGCATAATTAAAACTCCCCTTCTAATATAAATTTTATGCCATCATTATCCAACGATGTTGTCACAATTATACCATTTGATTTTTTCTATGGCAAGTTATTTAGCGATTTGCATTGCATCTTACTTCTGTACTGCAAACTTTTGCATATTTTTCACTAACAATCGACAACTGTCTCAACTCAAAGAATTTTAGAAGCTATCTTCAAAAAACATATTAACCCTTACTTTTACACATCATAAAAGCTTCTTAACACCTTAAAACATCAGAAAGATTAAAAATTTATAATTGAAAAAATAATTGAATATTTCACATAATATGTTATACTTTTTAATAGACTTGTACTATGGGATGTTTTTTATCCCTTTACGGAGAAAACTATGCACAAGCATATATCAAGCTATGTAAATGAAGGGATATATCCCTTCCATATGCCCGGCCATAAAAGGAACAAATATTTTCTTCCTAGTGAGCTTTTAACCCTAGACGTAACCGAGCTTTCTCTGGCGGAAACAGACGACCTGCACAAGCCAGAGGGCATTATTAAAAAATCCCAGGAAAAGGCCGCTCAACTTTTTGGCAGTCAAGAGACTCTGTTTCTTGTTAATGGCTCCACTGTAGGTATACTTGCCTCGGTTTTGTCAATTATTACCGCACAGGGAGATAAGCTTCTCCTTGCAAGAACGTGCCATAAAAGCGCATACAACGCCTTGGTTTTGTCAGGCGGAACTCCCGTTTATGTTTATCCAATGGAAGCGGCACCGGGTATAACAGGCTGTGTAACAAAAGAGGATATACAAGAAAGGCTTAGCGCTGACCCTGATATAAAGGCTGTGCTTCTGGTAAGCCCAACCTACGAGGGACTTGTATCGGACATTGAAGGTATAGCAAGTGTAGTCCATTCCTTTGATAAAATTTTAATTGTAGACGAAGCCCACGGCGCTCATTTTCCCTTTAATCCAGCTTTTCCAAAGCCTGCCTTACATTGCGGTGCCGATATTGTTATTAACAGCCTACATAAAACCTTGCCTGCTTTGGGGCAGACAGCTCTTTTGCACATTAACGGCAACAGAGTTAACAGCAGCCTGTTAAAGCTTAATCTACAAATGCTCCAAACCTCCAGTCCTTCCTATGTTTTGCTGTCAAGTATTTCGGCTTGCTTAGATTTCTTGGAGGACAGAGAGTTATTTGCACTTTTCGCAGAACGATTGCTAAGGCTTAGAGCTTCACTTAAAAGCGCAGAAAAAATTAAGCTGATAGAAAAAAAAGACCTTACCGCCGTATTCGACCTAGATATTTCAAAGCTGGTATTTTTAACTAACAGCCTAGGCATTTCCACGGAAGAGGTTGAAAAACTTCTCGCCGTAAACTACAAGCTCCAAATGGAGCTTAGAGGTATTTCTCACATAGTCGCCCTAACCTCCGTAGCAGATACAGAGGATGGATTTAATCGGCTTAGTCACGCAATTCTTGACATAGATTCAACCAACTTTAACCAACAAAATCATAGCCACACTATCCAATATAACCCACTAAGCTTAACACAGGTGCTTACACCGAGAGCTGCTTACCTTTTATCCCATAAATCTAGGCTTGTACCCTTAGAAGAAGCCAACGGCTTTATAGCCGCCGAAACGATTATACCGTATCCACCGGGAGTGCCTTTAGTTGTTATGGGAGAGGTTTTTACAGCGGAAGCGCTTAAGGCTGTTCGCCGATTTTTAAAAAATAATATTTTTGTGTACGGCATCACTTTTATAAAAAATAAAGAGTTCTTAAAGGTATTGGTTTTGGAGGTAAAGGATGATTAAGGATACTGTTTATTTTGAGGATATCATAGTAAAGCTTGAAAGTATTACCGTTTACCGCAGTATTCTGGAGGACGAGCTTATTAAGAGGCTTATGGAGGTTTCCAGAATTATTGCTTTTAATAAGGAATTAGCCGGAGTTAATGGTGAATACTATAGCTTTATTGCTCTACTGTTAAAGAAAGCCGAAAACCTTGGCTTAACAGGCAATATTTTTAAAAAGTATGTAATGCACATTATTTTAAACGACGTCAACATTTTCTCTCTTGCTTGCGAAAAAAACGGCGACGTTCAAGGATCTTCACTTTACGGCTACGTTTTGAAAGACATGGCAGTTGTGTTTAAGCTTATGAATTTAGAATTTAAGCGTATAT
>CAYWBF010000112.1:0-7759 GCA_964456085.1 uncultured Eubacteriales bacterium | reverse complement strand
AATACACTGAAAAGGTCTGCCGAAGCATGTAAAATCTCATTAAGCAACAGTACCTCCTACGAAATAAGTCTGCCTTTTTTCGGAACAAAAGCAAACGGTACCCCATTTTCGGTAGAGGAGGTTATAACCAGAGAGCTTTTTGAATCGTTAATACGCCATAAGCTTGAGCAAACAAGAGAGCAGCTTGACAGAGCGCTGATAGATGCTGAGCTTAAAAGAGAGCAGATAGACTTAGTATTAATGGTAGGCGGCAGTACAAAAATCCCTTGCGTATCTGAGTTTCTTACAAAAAATCTCAAGCAAAGCCCGAAGCATTTGCTTGACCCGGATTTGGCAGTTGTTAGGGGGGCGTGTATACAGGCCGGCATTATTTCTGATGAGCTTGGGGAGGACGGCTTGGTTATAACGGATGTTTGCCCCTTTACTCTTGGTACTGAGGTGTTAGATGATTCCGTAGGCCTTGGGTTTGCCCCATTTTTTGGGAAAACAGTGTTTGACCCTATTATCCATAGGAATACAACAATTCCCGTTACAAGGGAAAAGATGTATGCTACAGCATATGATAACCAAACGGAAATTAAAGTTACAGTTTATCAAGGTGAAAGCCCGGAAATTTCAGACAATATCCTTTTGGGAGAGTATATACTTAGCGGAATACCAAAAGGCCCAGGAGGAAGGGAGAAAATTAAATTCGAGTTTTCCTATGATATAAACGGAATACTACAGGTTGAAACTACAATTCTTTCCACCGGAAAGAAAAAGGGCATGGAAATCTTGGCCACAGGGGTTAAGCAAAAAGAGAGTACCCCCGAGCCGGACTGGAAAGGTAAGCCCAAGACAAAGAAATATTCCTCTGTAATCAGCCGAAGCGAAAAACTTCTTAAAGAAATAAGTGACATAGAAATAAAGGATACAGTACTTGAACTGAAAAATGGCATCGCAGAGGATTTAGAGGTAGCGGTGCTTGACAACCTAAAGGACAAGCTACTTGATTTAATGTTTAAGCACAGAACAAAATAATAGCAGCCCATAAAGGGGGTGAAGCTGTGAGCTATTTTTCTATATTGGGATTAAATCAAGATGACATGGCCAGTATTACAGACGAAATTATAAAAAAGGCGTACTTCACCGAAGTAAGAAAATATCCGCCAGATAAGCAACCCGAAAAATTTAAAGAGCTGCGGAGAGCGTATGATGTATTAAGAAATCAATTTGAGCGCAGCTTGTATATTGTTTTGTCGGAGGACTATGAAGCACTGGGTTTATACTTGAAGTCTATATATACAAGCATAGCCAGTGAATTTCTTGAAGAGGCTATTGCTGACCTTTTAGATCTGCAAAGCAAAGCTTCAAAGGACAATGTAGAGATCAAAATACTTTTAGGAAAATGCTATATACAAAAGCAAAATTTTGGTATAGCAATAAAACTGTTTAAGGAACTGTACCAAGACCATCCTTATAGAAGGGATATTTTTTATTACCTTATAGAGTCTTATTTTTGGCGAGGCTTTTTTAAAAAGGTTATAGAGGCTATAGATGACTTTACTAAGGTTAATAATACAAGCCCTTTTCTGCTGAGCATGTACGCAAAATGCTTGAAAAAAGTAAAAACAAAGCTAAGCTGGAGTGCATATGTAGAAAAGTCGTTGGAGGATCAGGCACACAGTGAATACCCTCAAGCCTTATTGACGGCTGCAAAAATGCACTTGGTTAGCAACGAGCTTCAAATTGCAAAGGGGTATATGGCGTCGCTTAAGGAGTTGCTTGCAAATAATCCTACTATGGTATATGGAGAAGGTTTTTGCCTTGATGCCATTGAGCTTTATGAGTACAGCTTATATGACGACTTAAGCTGGTCTATTGAGTGCTTGGATTTATCTTTTTTAATTGAAGCTGTGTATAACACTCAATATAATTCCTTTAGCAAATCTCCTTTTATTCAAATATATATAAACAAGTGTATACTAAAACTGGATTCGGACAAGGAAATATCTAATAACATAAAATCTATTTTCGGATACCACCATAGTATTAATTTGAAAAATGAAGTGACATATAAGTACGAGCTTCTTGGTGTTTTCCAAGCCTATTTTGAGATACTTAATGGTTTAAAAAAGGAAAGAATTAGCGCCAATAGGTTAAAAGAAAAACATTATTTTCTATATCTTCAGGCGAAGGATAGCCTTGAAGAGATACTAAATCCCAGTCTAACGGATAAGCTGTACGAAACCGTACAGAGCATATATGATAAGCTTAAAGATGATGGCGAATCGTTTATAGTTAATGGCAAGGATGTTAGGCCTTTTTTTCAAATGTTTTTAAACCGAAGGGAGCATAGCCCTTCTCACGAAACTCCATATACAAGAGAAGAACCGAAAATATCAAGAAATTCTCCATGCCCATGCGGAAGCGGTAAAAAATTTAAGCACTGTTGCGGAAGGTAAAATTTTTCAGTGCGTTTAATAAGGATGATAAAATGGCTGTACAAGAAGTTACATTTATTAATGACCAATATATAAAGTCCCTTCTAAACCCGGAAGTAACTGCCACAAAAGAGGAGCTTTTTGCCGCTCTTGATAAGGCGGAGAATTTTAAGGGGCTTAACCACAGGGAAGTTGCCGGATTATTGCTTTCGGAGGATAAAGAGGTTAAGGAACGTATATTCTCCGTTGCTAAGAAAATAAAGGAGCATATATACGGGGAACGGGTGGTTATTTTTGCGCCCTTGTATATAAGCGATTATTGTATAAATAAATGCGCCTACTGCGGATTTAATTGTGACAACAGCTTTAGCCGGCGTAAGCTTTCTATGGAGGAGGTTGCACAGGAGGTTAGGCTGCTTACAAAAATGGGGCACAAGCGTATTGCGCTAGAGGCTGGGGAGGACCCTGTTAATTGCCCTATTGAATATGTTTTGGAGGCCATAAAAACCATATATACCAAGTCCGAGGATATGGAAATTAGGCGAATTAACGTAAATATTGCCGCAACAACGGTGGAGAACTACAAAAAGCTCAAGGACGCAGATATTGGCACCTATATTTTGTTTCAGGAAACCTATAATAAGGAAGCCTATGAAAAAATGCACCTTAAAGGGCCTAAAAAAAGCTACGAGTATCATACACTTGCTTTTGACCGTGCAATGGAGGGTGGCATTGACGATGTTGGTGCCGGTGTTTTGTTTGGGCTGTATGATTATAGATATGAGGTTTTGGGGCTAATGCTTCATAACGAGCATTTGGAGGAACGCTTCGGGGTAGGCTTCCATACCATTTCTGTGCCAAGGCTTTGTCCGGCAGATGGGGTTAGTATTGAAAGCTTCCCTAATCTTGTGGGTGATGAGGATTTTATTAAGCTTGTTGCTATAATACGTTTGGCCGTGCCTTTTACGGGGCTTATTGTATCCACAAGGGAGACAGAGGATATGCGCCGTGAGCTTATTAATGTTGGGGTGTCTCAAATTTCTGCCGGTTCATCTGTTTTAGTAGGAGGATATTCTCAGAGGGAGAAAAATATCAGCCAGTTCAAGGTTGCAGACGAACGCCCGGCACAGGATATTATTTATTCCTTAATGTGTCAGGGGCTTATTCCAAGCTTTTGTACAGCCTGCTACAGACAAGGGCGTACAGGTGACCGCTTTATGTCGCTGGCAAAGTCAGGGAACATAAAAAATGTTTGTTTGCCAAACGCCTTACTTAGCCTTAAGGAGTACGCCAACGATTATGGCAGCCAACAGTTTATGGCAAAGGCAAGAGAGCTTATTGAAGAAAAAATTAATGATGTAGAGAACCCAATAATAAAAGAAAAGGTAAGAGAAGGACTTAAATCCCTTGATGAGGGAAGGAGAGACCTATATCTATGACGTCCAACACCCCTGTTACAAACAGACTTCATGTTGCTATTTTTGGGGAAACAAACTCGGGGAAATCGGCTTTGTATAACGCAATATTGGGGCAGGAAAGGGCAATTGTTTCGGAAATAAGCGGCACTACCACAGACCCAAGCCTTAAGGCTATGGAGCTTTTGCCTTTTGGGCCAATTGTGCTAATCGACACAGCCGGGCTTAATGACTCAACCGCCCTTGGTGAGGCTCGCATAAGGAAAACGAAGGAAATTTTGGATAGAACAAATTTGGCTGTGTATGCCGTTGACCCAAGCAGCTTTGACGAGGGTGAGTTCAAAAGCTTTAGGCAAGAGCTTGGGAAGCGTAAAATTCCATTCCTAGTGGTTTTTACCAAGGAGGATATAAGGAAAGAGGGTACATCGTTGCCCCAGCTTTCCAAGAATCAGCTATCTATTTCTGTGTATAATGATGCCTCTATTGACAGACTTAAGGAAAAAATTTCTTCTATGCTGTCGGAGCTTTCAAATGAGGAGGCTTCTTTAATAGATGGGCTTGCTGATAGCGGTGACCTTGTTATGCTTGTTGTGCCAATTGACAGTGAGGCGCCAAAGGGTAGACTGATTTTGCCACAGGTAAATTTAATAAGAGCCTGTCTGGACAAATCTGTGCGCTGTCTTGTAACAACTCCCGAGACGCTGGAGAAGTCCTTGGAGGAAAATCCAAGTCCACGGCTGGTAATAACTGATTCTCAAGCTTTTCCTTATGTGTCGAGTATTGTGCCTAAGACGGTAGCCTTGACCTCCTTTTCTATTTTAATGGCACGTCAAAAGGGCGATTTTGCGGAGTTTGTTCAAGGCATTGAAGCAATAAAGGGGCTTAAAGATAAGGACAAGGTGCTTATTGCAGAGTCCTGCTCCCATAACGTTACCCATGAGGATATTGGTCGGTACAAAATTCCCGGTGTGCTTAGAAAGCTTACTGGGAAGGAGTTGGAATTTACCTTTGCCGCAGGTCATGATTTTCCTGATCCGGGGGATTTTAGCTTAGTAGTACACTGCGGCGGTTGTATGTTTACATCTAAAGAGATTAATTCCCGTATTGATAAGGCTAAGGCGGCACATGTGCCTATTACTAATTATGGAATGGTTTTGGCTTGTGCTTCGGGGATATTGGATAGGTGTATTGACATTTAAAAAGGCTGTGGCAATGCGAATTTAAAAATTCGCATTGCCACAGCCTTTGTTTTAATCATTCTAAACCTTATCCCTATAATCCATACCCAGATGCTTCCCACCATACTTTAATTCCTCAAGCATCTGATTAAGCCGCTTGTCGATTGTCTCCTGGCGTTTTGCTCTGGTTATCCAGCCAATATAATCGTTTTGCTGATAAGGTGGGCGTGCGTAGTATTTTTCTGTCAGCCCTTCACCTTCAAGGGCGGCTAAAACAAAATCCGGCATGGGGTATCGTTGGCGCTTTAGGCTCATAAGTCTCCTTCTGCATTTCCAGCATGTATAGCAAAATATCCTCCCAGCTTCCGGGAAATTCCTCATGGTCGAAGTCTGGGTAAAGCAGCATAGATTTTTTGGACGTAATTTTATTATAGGCTGCAAACTGTGTTGAAGGTGGGCAAATTCTATCCACCAAGCCAACGTAGAAGCGCACCTCATTTTTTAGCATAGGGGCAAGGTTTTGAATGTCTATGTAGCCGAGACGTTCAAATACGTGCTCAAACTTTTGGTGCATAGGGTCACGGAGCCTAAAATAAAGCCGCAGCTCCTCATAGGGTACGCCCCCTAAGTCCATATCCCAAACACGCTTGTAGTCTGCTAAAAACGGGCAGCCTACCGCCGAGCGATTTACAATACCCGAAAGAGCAGAGCAGGCAAAGGATAAGGCGCCCCCTTGAGAAAATCCGGCTGTGCCTATTTTGCTTCCGTCCACATACTCCATAGACTGCAAAATCCTCACAAGCTGTACCGTATCTAAAAATATTTGCCTAAAAGCCAATTTATGAGGGTTATCCTCATCTAAGCCTCTAACTATATGACCTCTAAAGGTGCTGCCTGATACAGACAGATTATCCTGTGAAAGCCCAGCTTGCCCTCTTGCGTCAAGGGCGGCAACCACAAATCCGCTGAATACAAAGGGCAGCTTTTCAAACCAATCTCTTGAATGTCCTTGATAGCCATGGAATATGGCGATGGCAGGGGCTTTTTCCTTAATATGAGATGGGCGCATAAATTTTGCATGTACCTTTGCGCCGCCTACGCCTGTAAAATACAAATGAAAGCATTCCGCTCCCTTAACCTGAAAGTCGGCCTTAACCAACTGGTACTCCAGTCCTTGATTGTCCAGCTCCTTAAGAGCCTCTGCCCAATACTCGTTAAAATCCCCAGGCATAGGGGAACATCCCATGTATTCCTTTAGTTCATGTAATTTTAAATCAACAGCAGGCAAAATAGTCACTCCTTAAAATTCATATAATTTTTCTTGATAATCCTTTACAAAATACCGCTTTCCCTTCTGGATAACGGTATGCCCTTCCATTTCTAACAGCAGCTTGTGCCCGTCAATACCGTTAGGAAATTTTTCGCAAAGCTCTCCGTCCTTTTTAAGAGTTCGCCAGTAAGGGGTTTCATCTACTCCATTACGCTCCTCCGCAGCTTTGGCGGCTATGTTTACGAAAATTCCTGCGGTTAGAGGGCAAGTAAAATCGGCTTTATGCTTTTTTGCCAAGACTTCTCTAAGCTGTGCTGTAGTTATGAGCTTTCCACGGGGCACTTTTTTCATTAGCTCGTCATACTCCATGGGTGCGGCAATCAGCATGTTGCCCTCGCCAAAGCGTTTTGCCATCTCCGGGTTATCCCCTACAAATTCAACACGGGGCAAATCCTTTGTGTTAGCCAGTTTTTCATTCCATGTCTTTTTTGCCATTTTAATACTCCTTAGCATTGAAAAAAATATGTTGCAAAATTAGTTGGCTATGATATAATGAATCCATAAAGCTTCGGGGCGGGGTGAGAATCCCCACCGGCGGTTATAGTCCGCGAGCGAGGTTACTGCCTTGCATGAAATGGTGTAATTCCATTACCGACAGTATAGGAGCACTAAGCATTTGTTTTAAAAAACCGTTACTTTGAAAGGTGTGGTTTTTTTGAAGCAGTGTATTAGTCTCCCAAGTCTGGATGAGAGAAGTGGTGTTTTTGTGTTATGCCGCCCTTTCTCAGTCTCTTCCCCGGAAGAGGCTTTTTTGTTTGCACAAAACTAAAAAAGGAGAGTCATTATGAACCAAGCAGGAACATTTAACAGAAGCAGTAGCTCAAAAACCCAAAAGCTAACTGCAATTGCTATTCTAGGAGCACTAGCGACAATCATCATGCAGTTTGAAACACCTATTCCGTTTTTCCCACCTTTTTTAAAGCTGGACTTTAGCCTTGTGATTGTGATGGTAGGGGGATTTCTTGTAGGGCCGGTGGCAGTTATACCTATTACCTTTATAAAAGCACTTGTAAGTTTTCTTTCTACAGACACAGGAGGTGTTGGTGAGCTGGCTGATTTTATTATTTCAACCTGCTTTGCATTCCCATTTGCTTATACATATAAGAAAATGGGGGGAACAGGGGGGTTGATTATAGGCTGTGCCCTTGGGACAATTTCTATCGCCATAGCCGGAGCCGTTGCAAATTATTTTATACTGCTGCCATTTTATAGCCTAACAATTCCACTGGATACTATATGGGCACTTTGCGCCAAGATTAACCCCATAATCGTAGACTTGAAATCCTACATTATGTATGGTGCTATTCCTTTTAATGTGGTAAAGGGTCTAATCATTTCTGCGGCAGCCATAATTGTTATTAAGGCTCTTTCAAATATTCCGCTAATTAAGTCACGGAATATGCTTTAAGCTCC
>CAYWBF010000111.1:0-7776 GCA_964456085.1 uncultured Eubacteriales bacterium | reverse complement strand
AATCCTTGCCATATATCAAACAGGGCTTTTATGGTTTGAAGGCTATTCAAGACCCAATTTTCTTTATTCCTTTTTCACAAAATCTCCCAGCTCCTCTAGCCTTGACCTTCCGGAGAGCATAGTCGCCCCTTACAGAATACTTAAGGGTGTCAACAACAACATATTTTTGCTGCCTTTAACACCGGAGCTTAGGCGGCATAGCTTTGATTTGATTGAAAGCTGCTTAAGCGAGGGGGAATTTTCCGGATCGGAGCCTTTAAACTGGAACAGTATTTTAAAAAACAACGTATATGTTATGCAGTACGCCTTTGCCGTCCCCCCAGAGCTTTACTTAAGCGGCAGAAGCAAGCGCAATCCTAACCTGCTGTCTAAAATCAAGGGGATTAACCATGTTGCTGTTGTGGTAAATGGTACGGGGGCGACGTTCATATTTATTGACGAGGAAACCCAGACCGCCTATAGCTTTAAGACACCCAAGGCGGATTTGTCAGCGAATCCATTAATAAAGTATTCGGCGCAAATTGAAGGGATTTTGCAAATGGACTACAGCGACGGCAAGGAGGGGGTATATAAGGCGTTTGACAAAAATGTGTTCATACCACAGCTTACAGGGAATGGTTACACCTACAACCCTGTACTGCCGCTGAACCCATATTCCAACAAGGGAGATATTTTAATTAATACGGTTCAAAGGAAGATTGACCTGTTTTTTGATATACCGGCTGCTAAGAGAAGCAGGAAGGTTAACGATGTGTTTATGTACTCCGACGAGAGTGTGGTGGTTAAGTACATTCCTGATACGGCTGTTTTGGAGTATTCCGACTATCGTGCGGTAGACGGACGTGGTGGTGGACTTATTGCCGATTATAACGTGGCGTTAAGCTTTATAAAAAAGGATACTACCGTTGTTAATGACTTTTATTTGGCAAGGGTTGATAGGAAGGATTCTGTTACCGTTTTTTATTTTGACTACCTTATTAATAATTTTCAGCTGCTTTTGTCGGACAGCCTTAAAAAAGCTATAGAGCTTGACCACCAAATTGAAATTACGGTAGAAAACGGACGGGTTACAAAATATAAAAAGCTGTCGTACACCTACGAAAGCGACATGGAATCAGAGGATTCGGCAACGGTAGATTTTATCGGCGCATACGTTGGTAACTTCGGAAGTGAAACGGATATAGAGGAAGGGTTACTTAAGGACGTTAGCCTAAGCTTTAAGGTGGACATGGACAAGGAGATTTTACTTAACTGGTTCTTAAGTATTGACAAGAACACCTTTATTATTACAACAAAGGAACGTCAGTAAGTATTTTTTAAATAGGCAGAGAAAGCAGGTGACAGCCCTGAACTGGGAAAAAACCAAAACATTGACAATTCTGTTTTTTTTAATCTTAAATATTTTTTTAGGTGGAATGAACCTGAACTCCCAAAACAAGCATTTGCTTAGCAAGGAAAAGGAACGGGCAAGCATTAACGTGCTTTCTGCCAATAAAATAAGCCTGTACACCGACCTTGTAAAAAGCTTTGCTCCTAAGGCGCATATCCAAATGACTAAGTACAACTACGATTTAGAAGCTTTGTCAAAGCTTTTTTTTAAGAGCACAGAGCCGGCCGAGGTGACAGAGGAGTTTAACAAAACAATACTACGGGCAGGGAGCGAGATGATTTCCTTGCAGTATGGCTATGTTTTCTATCAAAACGAAAATGGTACAGGGAATGTAAACCTTAAGAAAGAGGAGGTAACCGCCCTATGTGAAAGCTATATAAAAGGTGCTGGGTCTGAATTTAATGGGTTTGTACTGGACAGGTATGCGCCTATGGAGGACGGGTATTACGTTGGCTACAGGGATAATTTCAAAAACTTCCTTATATATAGTAATTATTTTGAGTTTTATGTGACGGAGAAGGGGATTGTACAGGCAGAGCTATCCTACAGCGTGCCTGTGGGTTTTAGCGGCAGGAAAAGGGAAATATGCTCCGCAGACGAAGCACTACTTACCTTTATGCAGTCCAACAGGTTTAACTCCAAGGAAGTATTTATAAACAAAATGGACATAGTTTATTACCAGGAGGAAAATCCACTGGAGGAGGACTTAACTATAAATGCTGTGCCCTGCTATAGAATTTATGTAGAAAATTTTAACGAGCCGTTTTTGATAAATGCTTATTTGAATAATCCGGTAGAGTAAAAAAATTGGAGGAGCTGCACTCCCCCAAACCCCCTAGCGTAGGGACGGAGATAAAAATATTTATCTCCGTCCCTATTTTTCTGTCGAGATACCTATTTTTCAATTGACTATTTCAAAATCAGAGATTATAATGTTCTTCAAATATTTAAAGGAGGCTTTAAAATGGAAAGAGTTTATAATTTTTCGCCAGGCCCCGCTGTTTTACCGCTGGAGGTTTTGGAAAAGGCACAGAAGGAGCTAGTGAACTATGGTACAGCCGGCATGTCGGTAATGGAAATGAGTCACCGCTCAAAAGCCTTTATCGAGATTTATGACGAGGCAGAGTCCTTAATTAGAGAGCTTATGGATATTCCTTCTAATTATAAGGTGCTTTTCCTACAAGGCGGCGCATCACTACAGTTTTCAATGGTGCCTCTAAACTTGTTTAAGAACAAAAAAGCCGACTATGTTAATACCGGAGAATGGTCAAAAAAGGCTATTAAAGAAGCAAAGCGTTTCGGAGAAATTAACGTAGTGGCATCATCGGAAGATAAAACCTTTTCATACATACCAAAGCTTGACAGTGAAAAATTCTCAAAAGACGCAGATTATTTCTATTTCACAATGAACAACACTATCTTTGGCACACGCTTTACCAGCTTGCCACAAGCATCAGTACCACTGGTAACTGATATGTCCTCCTGTATTTTGTCAGAAGTATACGATGTAAATAATTTCGGGTTAATTTTTGCCGGTGCCCAAAAGAACATTGGCCCCTCCGGCGTAACCCTTGTTATAATAAAAGAAGATTTAATAGGCTCTCCACTTCCAGAAACCCCAACTATGCTGGACTATAAAACCCATGCAGACAACGGCTCCATGTTCAACACCCCTCCAACCTACGCTATATACATTGCTAAGCTTGTATTTGAATGGCTAAAGAAAAACGGTGGCGTACCTGCTATGCAGAAGCTTAACGAAGAAAAGGCCGCTCTTTTATATGATTTCCTTGATAATTCCGCAATGTTCAAGGGCACTGTAGATAAGGCAGACCGTTCCTTGATGAACGTTCCTTTTGTTACAGGGGTTGAGGAGCTGGATAAGAAATTCATTAAGGACGCAGCAGCCACCGGACTTGTTAACCTTGCCGGACACAGGTCTGTAGGCGGAATGAGAGCAAGTATATACAACGCTATGCCTGTTGAGGGTGTTAAGGCTTTAATCGAATTCATGAAGAAATTTGAAGGAGAGAACAAATAATGTATAAGGTACTTTGCTTAAATAAAATTTCAAAGCATGGCTTAAAGGAGCTTCCAGCCAATTACACCGTTACCGAGGACGTAGAGAATGAAAAAAGCCCGGAGGGTATTATTTTAAGAAGCTTTGACATGCACAGCTATGACCTTGCAGAAAGCCTTATGGCTGTAGCAAGAGCCGGAGCAGGTGTAAACAACGTTCCTATTGATAAGTGCAGTGAGCAGGGTATTGTAGTATTCAACACCCCAGGCGCAAACGCTAACGCTGTTAAGGAGCTTGTTATTGCCGGCTTGCTTCTTTCCTCCAGAAAAATTGTTCAAGGCATCAACTGGGTTCAAAGCTTGAAGGACGAAACTGGGGTTGCTAAGCTTGTAGAAAAAGGTAAGAGCCAGTTTGTAGGCCCTGAAATCATGGGGAAAAAGCTGGGTGTTATCGGCCTTGGAGCAATTGGAGTGCTTATAGCAAACGCTTGCAACGACTTAGGCATGGACGTTTACGGCTACGACCCATTTACAACAGTTGAGGCTGCATGGAGATTAAACAGCAATATTCATAAGATAGACAGCTTAGACGGTATCCTTACCCAATGCGACTACATAACAATCCATATACCACTTAACGGAAATACAAAGGAAATGTTCAACGACGAAGCTTTTGGCAAAATGAAAAAGGGTGCTTGCCTGTTGAATTTTGCAAGAGGTGAGCTTGTTAGCAATGTTGCCGTTAAAAAGGCTATTGCAGATGGTCAGGTTGGGTGCTATGTAACAGACTTCCCTTCAGAAGACCTACTTGGTATTGAGGGTATTATTACTGTTCCTCATCTTGGGGCTTCTACTCCTGAGTCCGAGGAAAACTGTGCTCAAATGGCTGCTGCTCAGCTTAGGGATTATTTGGATCACGGCAACATAAGAAACTCCGTAAATCTTCCTAACTGCGAACTTGAATATGTAGGCAAGAAGCGCTACTGCGTTATCCACAAAAACATTCCTGCAGTACTTAGCGGTATTACAAATCTTTTCTCAGAAAAGAAAATCAACATAGACAATATGATGAACAAGAGCCTTAAGGACTACGCCTATACTATGCTTGACATAGACGGGGACGTTGACGTTAAGGACGAGATTTGCAAGATTAACGGCATTATTAAAGTTAGAATAATCGGATAGGCTTGGTGATTTAAAATGGCGGTTATTAAACCCTTTAAGGCCTTAAGGCCTGCTTCCTTTTATGCCGACAAGGTTTCGGCGCTGCCCTACGACGTTATGAGTGAGGACGAGGCACGGGAAATGGTTAAGGATAATCCTTATTCCTTCTTACATGTGGATAAGCCTGAGATTGATTTCCCGAAGGGGACGGTGTACGACTCAAAAATGTATGCCAAGGCAAAGGAAAACCTTGAAAAGCTAATAAGCGAAGGCACACTTGTTAAGGACGAAAAGGATAGTCTTTATATTTATCAGCTTTCTATGAACGGGCGACTTCAAACAGGACTGGTGCTTTTGGCAAGCGTTCAAGAGTATTTGGATGGGAAAATTAAGAAGCACGAGCTTACGAGATTTGATAAGGAAAACGACAGAGTTGCCCACGTAGACGCTTGCAACGCTCATACAGGCCCAATTTTTATGGCTTACAGGGCTAAGGCGGAAATTAACGCCCTTATTGAGGAATATATGGCAAAAAATATCCCCGACTGCGGCTTTTCTGCATCGGGTAACGTAACTCACAAGGTTTGGGCTGTTTCCGACCAAGCTGTTGTTGAAAAGCTGGTTGGACTTTTTGAAGGGCTTTACGCCATGTACATTGCCGACGGACATCACAGAAACGCCGCCGCCGCAAGGGTTGCCCTTGACAGAAGAAATAGCGGTGCTGAGGATAACGAGGCAGAGCACTACCTCGCTGTTGCCTTCCCAGATGACTGCTTGGAAATTATGGACTACAACAGAGTTGTTAAGGACTTAAACGGAAGCACAGAGGAAGAGTTTTTGGCTAAGGTTAAGGAAAGCTTTGAGGTAGAAGAAGTAGGCTGTGCGGAATTTAAGCCGGAGAAGCTTCATACCTTTGGCATGTACATTAACAAGAAGTGGTATAAGCTTTCTGCCAAAGCTAAGCTTTTAGAGGGCAAGGACGTTATAGGCTGTCTTGATGTGTCTATTTTGCAGGAGGAGCTGCTTAATCCTATTTTAGGGGTTGAGGATCCTAGAGTAAGCCACAGAATTGACTTCGTTGGGGGCATAAGAGGACTTTCCGAGCTTTCACGCCGTGTGGATTCCGGAGAATGTGCCGTTGCCTTTGCAATGTATCCTACCTCCATGGAGGAGCTTTTCTCCGTAGCTGACAATGGCTTGATTATGCCGCCTAAGTCTACTTGGTTTGAGCCTAAGCTGCTTAGCGGATTGTTTATTCATCAATTGGGATAAGATTAAAATAAAAAATTAGGGATACCTCAACATTGATTTGAGGTATCCCTTTTTTAGTTCATTTTATCTAATGCTACCTGTGGTACATAAAATCTGCCATCAATATATACTGCAACCTGACCTTTAAAATCAGAAATTGCTCCGTTTAAGGTGCCCATACTTTGATTAGCTTTAATTACCATGGTTTTGCCATTACTCTTGATTGTAGCAGTTGCTTTGTCCTTGTCAATAGTCACGCCCTCTTTGTCAGTGATGTCTACGAACAACTTCTTAGTTGTCTCATCAAGGTTAAGCCTCAAAAGATTTTCAACGTAACGTGCTACATCTGTATTGTTGATTAGACCTGTAGGTCTCGAAACACCTGCTGGTGCGTAGCAGTATAACGGTACGTCCTCGCCGGTATGACCGCCTGTTGTATATCCTATGTACGCTTTTTTGTTCATTGTTTTAACTAAGGTTGAAATTTCCGGCTTTGCCTTGAAGGCCGCTATTTCTGCTTTTAAGCCTTCATCATTTGGGTTAATTCCGTAAGCCTTAAGTACGTTGTCCATGCTTTGGTTACTTTTTTCATCATCAAGTAGAGCGATTGCGCCTTCTGCTGTTTTTGTTGCGCCCTTAAGGGGTTCTAATATTGAGAAGGGCGCCTTGTCATAACCCTCAAGGTCGTAGCTGCCTATAGAAATACCGCTGTTTCCGTGGTCGGTTACTGCAATAACTACTGTATTTCCGTCAGCCTTAGCGAAATCCAATGCAGCCTTAAAGGCTTCATCAAAAGCTAGTACATCTGAGACAATGCCGATTGTATCATTTGCATGTGCTGCCCAGTCAACCTTGCTGCCCTCTACCATTAAAAAGAAGCCGTTTGAATTTTTGTTTAAAACCTCAATTGCTTTCTTAGTCATGTCTGCTAAGGAAGGCTCTTCTGATGCTTTATCCATATTATAGGACATGTTCTGCTTGTTGCCGTAGGCGTTAGTAAAGTCACCCCATACCTTAGCGCCCTTATAATTATTTAATTCTGTTTTTGTTTTAACAATATCAAAGCCTAGGTTTTTAGCCATACCCACAACATCAAAATTGGCAAGCTTGGACTGTCCAGCCCCTGTTCCTAGTAATACAGTAAGGTTTGTGCTAAGCATCTGCTCAGCAATAGCTTCGTAGTTGCTCCTTAGTACCTCATGGGCTGAATATCCAGCCGGAGTTGCGTGCATAAATTCACTGGTGGCTACAAGACCAACAGCCTTACCGGCAAGCTGGGCAGCCTCTAGCACATTAGCTTTTGGCTTTTTGTTTTCGTCTATACCTAGTGAACCGGCAAGGGATTTAGACCCTGTAGAAAGCGCTGTAGCTGCCGGTGCAGAGTCGGTTATAGGTCCGTTTGCCCATGTGGTTTTCATAAGTGCTGTAACATATTCGTCCATTACAAGATTCTTTGTACCCTTTTGGTTGTCGGGAAGCATGTACCTAGCAAGAGCCGTGCCCGTTACGCTCATTCCATCGGGAATAAGCATTATTACATTTTTTGCTGTTCCTTCCTGACCATAGACAACAAAGCTTAAATTTGTGGTAAAGACTGTTACCAAAAGCATTGCGGTCATAATAAATGATACTAGCCTTGATTTTTTCATTTTCTTACCTCCAAAAATTTTAGTTTATGACGGAAGTGTATATTACCCATGTAAAAAACAAACAAATAAATTGTAAATTCTAAGAAAAATTATTGATTTTGAAATTATACAAAAACTTTACAAATCCTATATTTGAATCTTACACAATAATGATAAGCTTACCTCAAATAAAATATTGGAGGTTAGCAAAATGAAATTCAAGCAAAAAATTGTAGGTATAATTTTATCGGCTGCTACAATGCTTTCAGTTTTTTCAGCTACTACATATGCAGCTCAAGACGCAATAGAGCTTTTTATCGATTG
>CAYWBF010000110.1:0-7813 GCA_964456085.1 uncultured Eubacteriales bacterium | reverse complement strand
ACCACTTTTTTGGCATTTTTACAAGCCATAGCCAATATTTTAATTCTAATCTTTTTTAATACTTCACCATTCCTTTGTTGATATTTTGCATAAAAAATGTTATGATTGATTCACATATTTATACCGAACACACTACTGGACTTGTACATAAATTTGATGTCGGTGTAAAAAATAATTAAATATTATTAAGGAGGAATGGCAATGAAGAAAATTATTAACGCAGTGGAGAATGTTGAACAAGAAATGATTTTGGGTATGTGCAAGGCTTATCCTACATACTTAAAGAAGCTTGACTGCGGCAACGTTGTTGTGCGTGCTGAGAAAAAAGAGGGCAAGGTTGCTCTTATCAGCGGCGGCGGCAGCGGCCACGAACCAGCTCACGGCGGATATGTTGGCAAGGGTATGCTTGACTGTGCAGTTGCCGGTGCTGTTTTCACATCTCCAACACCTGACCAAATATACGAAGGCATCAAAGCTATCGGCACCGACAAAGGCGTTCTTATGATCGTTAAGAACTACACCGGAGATATTATGAACTTTGAAATGGCTGGCGAAATGGCTGACGGCGACGGTATTAAAACCGCTTACGTTGTTACAAACGACGACGTTGCAGTTAAGGACAGCCTTTACACTACTGGCCGCAGGGGCGTTGCCGGAACAGTTTTTGTACATAAGGTTGCCGGCGCTATGGCCGAGACAGGCGCTGACCTTGATGAGGTTAAGAGAGTTGCTCAAAAGGCTATTGACAATGTACGTACAATGGGCATGGCTATTACTCCATGTATAGTACCAGCCGCCGGAAAGCCTGGCTTTGAGCTGTCCGACACAGAAATGGAAATCGGCATCGGTATCCACGGCGAGCCAGGTACTCATAGAGATACCTTAAAGTCAGCAGACGAAATAGTTTCCGGCTTAATGGACAAAATACTTGAAGATATCGACTTCGCAGGTCATGAGGTTGCTGTTATGATTAACTCTGCCGGCGGCACTCCTTTAATGGAGCTTTTCATTGTTAACAATAAGGTTAGCGATATTTTGGCAGAAAAAGGGGTTAAGGTTTACAAGACCTTTGTTGGAAACTACATGACCTCCATTGAAATGGCTGGCTTCTCTATTACTCTTCTTCGCTTAGATGATGAGCTTAAGGGGCTTCTTGACGCAGAAGTAGATACGCCTGCTTTAAGATAACTTTTTTATCCTTGGCGTATTAGCCAAAAATTTTAAAATATTTTAGGGTTACCTCTCCTATGCCTGTAGGCTGGGAGAGATTTTTAAATTAATAGGCAAAAGGAGAAATACACTTATGGTTGATACAAAAAAGCTTATTGAAATCTTAACCGCTATCGCTCACATGATAGAGGATAACAAGGACTTTTTGTCCGACCTAGACAACGTTATAGGAGACGGCGACCACGGCATTAATATGGCTCGGGGCTTCGGCGAGGTGCTTAAAAAGCTGCCCTCCTTTGAGGATAAGGACGCCGGAGCTATTTTAAAAATGGTTGGCACGACCCTTGTGTCAACTGTAGGCGGAGCCTCTGGGCCTCTTTATGGTACAGCCTTTATGAAGAGCGGCGGCGCTGTGGACAAGAAAACAGAAATAAGCTTTGAGGATTTTATTAATATTTTGAACGTTTCCATAGAAGGCATAAAAATGCGTGGTAAGTCCACTCAAGGTGAAAAAACCATGCTTGATGCACTAATTCCTGCTTATGATGTTCTTAAGGCGGCTTTTGAAGCTGGTGAGCCTGACGTTAAGGCGGCCTTTGAAAGCGCCCTTAAGGCTGCAAAGGACGGAGTGGAGTATACAAAAACCATTATTGCCACAAAAGGTCGTGCAAGCTACTTGGGCGAAAGAAGCCTAGGGCACCAAGACCCCGGTGCAACCTCCTTTACACTTATGCTGGAGGTAATTTATAATCAGCTAACTCAATAATAATTTCAGAAAAAGGTGGTTAACAAAATGGTAGGAATTGTTGCTGTTTCTCACAGCTCTACCCTTGCAAACGGCGTAGCAGAGCTTGTAGCCATGGTGGCCAAGGAAGCACCCTTTGCCCCAGCAGGCGGCTTAGAGAACAACACCCTCGGAACAAGCTTTGACAAAATCAGCCAGGCGGTGGAATCCGTATACAGCGAGGACGGAGTTATAATTTTAATGGATATAGGCAGTGCAGTTATGACCTCCGAAATGGTAGTAGAAGCCATGAGCGATAAGAAGGTTAAGCTGGTAGACGCTCCATTAGTGGAAGGTTCGGTGGCGGCTGCTTCCTATTCTACCCTTGGTTATTCCATGGAGGAGATAATTTCAAGCCTTGGGGAACCAGATGCATATAAAAAATTTTATAAAAGTACATACTATGGGGGGTGGGGCTGAGGGCTTATAGCGCACCATCCCCACCCCCATTCTTGCAAAGAGTGCTTATTTTCTAATTGATAAATAGAATTTATTATCCTCTGTTTTTTTGATTTTACCAATTCGCACCAACGCCTCTACGCCTCTCGCAATAGCAAACGAACGCAGTGGTTCAATTCCGATTCTACCACAGTTCTCACTAATTTCTTGGAGAGTTATAGCATTTTCAAGACTTGTTGCCTCAAGCTTTTTTAGTAAAGCAAGCAAATGCCTTCTTCGTAGCATACCAACTACAGGTATCATAATTTTAAGTTCATCCTATCATAAAATAAATTTTGAAACCCAACTTATACTTATCGCTTATTTTGTATTTACTATGCAAAGATGATTAGTCCTTCTTTCGTTTATTTTTCCATCTGTCCCTAATCATTGGAGCAAGAACTATAATTCCTATTAAATTGCATGCAATACTTGCTCTTAGAACCCAATAGTTCATTTCAGCAAGTACAATCTGATTTATAAGCATCAACATAATGCCGACCATTACAAGTCCTCTTCCTATTACATGTCTTTTCATAAATACACATCCAATCAAAATAGTATAGTGTTCGTTAGAGAGATAGGATACTCATTTCATTTCCCTCCAATTTTATTTTTATATTCGGTTATGGATTCGGTAAGAATTCGTTTGGCTTCTTTATATCTCTTCTCTGCAATGGCGATACAAATACCTGCTGATACAAAAAAGAGTGCTGAACACACTACTATTTCTCGAAAACCAAATTGTTTCAGTATCCCATAATCATAGATAAACAGCAGTATTGTAAGTAAATATAACGGTAAGAAAATCCATCTTTTTTGTAGGAATGATAGCCGCAACATCCACTTTTTGTTTTCTAAGCTTGCCCTTATAGCAGTAATAGCTCCCAAAACACATGCAGTAATAAAAATTTTAATTACGTGAATGGCAGTAAATTCAAATGCCTTAGTCGCTGCTGTTATTACTGCGTATGTAAATGCTATCCCTGTAAAGAAACGTGTTGTTATATTAACAAATATTAAAATGTAGTTCTTCATTTCCCGACCTCCTGACTAACACCAAGCCTTAGCTTAAAATCTTTAACATACTGCCGGGAAACTATCAATCTTTCTTCATTATCCAATGTAACTTTTAGTCGTCTGCCCTCTTCCGGTTCAAGGCTCTGTACATTGAGAACATTCAATAGCACAGATTTAGAGATTCTGAAAAAATGAGTTTCCGGCAACAATTCTTCAAGTTGATAAAGTTTGTACTTGCACTCGTATATTTCATCTTTCCCATAAATAAAAACCTTCTTGTCAACGACTTCAATGTAAAAAATTTGTTCGTAAGGCAATATAAAAGTCTGCTTCTTTTCATTTTGCACATTGACTTTATGCGAATCACGTTGCAGAAAATCAATGATTTCATTAACTTTTCTGTTATGCCTTCTACACAAAATATTTACTTCAAGCTCCGTACAAGTTTCGCATTCCTGTACGGTAATTTTCATATCCATCACCTCTAGGTGCTTATTTTATATTAATATTCATTTTTATCAACCCTACAATAACTAAGACGTACATTATTCTGCCTAAGATGCCAAGACAACAATTTCCTCAAATTACTAACAAGGCAGAAATATTTTTACTTCGCATTTCATTATACATAACAATCACACAGAAAAAACCCCTTTTTCATTATTTCATTATAAACAAAAAAGACCCTATAAAATAGGATCAGTTATTTTGAGTCTATATAGGCTCTTTTTTTAACTGACTATTTTATAGGGTCCATTTTAATAGACGATTTGCAGCAACCCTTATGGGTTTTTATAATCCTACTAAATTCTAACCTTAACTCCCCTACCCCGTAAATACTCCTTAATTTCAGAAATAGTATACTCTCCATAATGGAGTATAGACGAAACCAGCGCCGCATCGGCACAGCCATCTGTAAGCACCTCGTAAATATGCTCCGGGCTGCCTCCGCCACCTGAAGCAATAACAGGCACAGATACAGCCTTTGCCACAGCTCTTGTAAGCGGAAGGTGAAAGCCTGCCTTAGTGCCGTCAGCATCTATACTATTTACCACTATTTCCCCAGCGCCAAGTGCTTCGCCCTTTTTAACCCACTCAATAGCATCAAGTCCGGTATTTGTTCTGCCACCATTAATAACAATTTCGTAGCCCGAGGGTATCAATGCGCTTTTGGGCACCTCCAGCACGTCAATAGACAGCACGCAGCATTGAGCTCCTAGATTCTCCGCTATCTCACGGATAATCTCCGGATTTTTTACGGCAGCAGAATTAACGTTAACCTTCTCCGCTCCGGCAAGGCGAACCTTGTTACAATCCTCCAAGGTGCGTAACCCTCCACCTACAGAGAATGGTATGAAAATTTGGGAAGCAACGTCGCTTACCACTTCCAGCATTATCCCTCTATCCTCACTGCTGGCTGTTATGTCGTAAAAAACCAGCTCGTCTATGCCTTCCTCATAATATTTTTTCGCCACAGGCACAGGCTCTCCGATGTCCTTTGTATCCACAAACTTAATGCTTTTAGCCAGCTTGCCCCCTCTAACGTCTAGGCAGGATATAATTCTTTTGCTTAGCATTTTTTCCTCCAAATAGTTATATCACTAAAATAATATAAGGATTAACCCCTTTATGGCCGCCAAAGGCTAAACGCCTTAAGAATCTCTAACCCAAGCAGACCGCTTTTTTCCGGGTGAAACTGTGTAGCTACCAAATTATCCTTTCCAATAATAACTGGAAAATCAATGCCATAGCTACATCGGCCAATTACAACCTCATCATGAGCAGGGTTCAAATAGAAGGAATGTACAAAATAAAACTCCGAGCCGCTTTGCACATTCTTAAGTAAAAAATGGGGGCGTGTTATATCAACAGAATTCCAACCCATATGCGGCACCTTTAGGTTGCTGTCAGTGAGTAAAAACCTTCTTACTTCACCTTCAATTAGTCCAAGACACTTTGTGTCTGCCTCCTGTGAAAAATCCAAAAGTATTTGCGCCCCAAGGCATATGCCAAGTACGGGAATCTTCCTCTCGCTACATGCATATACAAGCGCCTCCCCAATGCCGGTAGAGCGCAGATTTTCCATTGCCGCCCCTGCATGCCCTACCCCGGGGAAAATCAGCCGCTCCGCTTCCTTTATTTCCCTTGGGTCATTTGAGATTTTGTTCTCTATGCCCATATGGTCTAGGGCACGCTTTACAGAAACTATGTTTCCTGCTCCATAATCAATAATTGTTATCATAAAACTCTCCCCAGTGCAATTCAAATACTTCTTGGAATCGCTTTTATATAAAAAAAGCCGCTTCAATAAACATGAAGCAGCTGAATAAGCTACAAAGCTCCCCGAGCAAGATTCGAACTTGCGACCCTCCGGTTAACAGCCGGATGCTCTACCGCTGAGCTATCGAGGATTAAAACAAAACCCAAAAAAGACCACAATTCCTCATAAAAAACGAGGAAATATTTGTCTTAAATAAATATATCGTATACATTTAGGTTTGTCAAGCACTAAATTCTTTTATTAAGAAAGCTCTTGGCTAAGTATATTAATAAAAATTAAACTATGGTAAAATACAAATAGTCAACCAAAAGCGGAGGTGATAGTTAATGAGCAGCGAGTTGCATAAAACTAACAGCCCTATGTTATTACCGCTTAATACTTTTCTTCTAAAGGATAAATACAGCCTCCAAGGCGTACTTGGTGCAGGAGGATTTGGTATAACCTACAAAGGTTATGCCGAGAAACTCCGTGTACCCGTCGCCATAAAAGAATATTATCCTAAAAAATTTGTTTACAGATCAAACAGCTATGAGGTTCTTCCTTTGCCAGAGGATACCGCTAATTACATTAATTTTGAAACAGGAAAAAAGAATTTTTTACGGGAGGCACAAAATCTTGCTAAGTTTTCCCTTCCGGGCATCGTTTGGATTAAAGATTATTTTGAAGAATTCAACACTGCATATATTGTAATGGAATATATCGAAGGAACAACCTTGGAGGAAATTATACGTAAGCGTCCTCTGGCTGTTAACCAAATGCTTAAGTATATGAAGCCTATTATCGAATCCTTGGGCGAAGTACATGAGGCTGGGGTTTTACATATGGATATAAGCCCTGACAATATTATGATAACAAAGGATGGTTCGGCTAAGCTAATTGACTTTGGTGCGTCATATGCAATGTTTGAGGAAGAAAAGGATTTTTTGCAGCTAAAGCATGGATACGCCCCACTGGAGCAATATCAGCCGGAGGGACATGGAACGTGGACAGACGTTTATGCCATTTGTGCAACAATGTACCATGCATGTACAGGAGTAAAGCCACCTAAAGCTACGGAACGAACGGAAATTCCCTTGATACCTCCTAGGAGATTTTCACCCAGTATAAGCAAGGGTGTAGAGAACGCCATAATTAAAGGACTATCCATTAATTCGGCAAAACGGTTTAAATCCACAAAAGAATTATACGATGCATTATATAAAAACAGCCGTAGTCCAAAAAACCGGGTTGTACTCATCAACCTTGTTGTACTCTGTACTATGGCTGTATTCGTATTAAAACCCTATATCATTAAAACTTCTCCCCCCCAAGACAGCACATCACCTACTCCCATTACATCTTCAGAGCCACCCGTTCAGGAGGAACCTTTAATTCCTTTTGAAGCAGTAAATGATATTATTACAGAAGATGGATTTTATAAGCCTTACCCCACTATACCTGACTACGCAGGGTATACCCCTGCCGAATTGCTAAACAGCATGGAGGATGAGTTTGGCTTGGAGTGCCAATACGATTCCACAAAAATATCAGCGGCAGACCATGACAATTATACTACTGCTTTGATGGAGCTAGGCTTTACTTATGATGAACACTTTAGCCATGTGCTTAAGGAGTATGAAAGCCTTTCCCATGGAAAGCTGGCAGAAGCCTATGCATATACTACCGAGGAAATGGCAATAGCGTTTATTGTGTTTAATAGGGATACTTCCCGTATTCACCTATGGATTTGCGGCGATTTGGAGTATTTTCAAAATAACTCCTTCGCATATAGTCTTGAGCAGATACATAAAAATATCAGCCTTAACGAGTATGTAAGGCAAAATAATGGAATTAATTTTGTTGTGACCGATATGAAGCTGGTAGAGAGGGAGACTGATATGTATATGCTTGTTAAGCTTACTATAGACACTCCAGGCATTTTGGGCGATGATTATGCCGGCATTACAGAGGAGAGCTTTACCCTAGGGGTACAGACTCCCCTTAAGTCTTCATTACGAACTCTGCATTCTAAAGATGTGATGTATAACAACGAGTTTTATTCCTTCCCGTTTATACTCGAAAAAAATAAGAAGTATGAAATTATACTTGGCTACAAGATAGAATAGGATTTTAAGGAGATT
>CAYWBF010000109.1:0-7859 GCA_964456085.1 uncultured Eubacteriales bacterium | reverse complement strand
GGCTTAAGGCTTCATCAATAGCGCCTGCCTCCAAGCCAAGCTCCAACACCCTTTGGTTAACATCTACCCCAATTATCCAAGCCTCCTTGAAACCTCTTATAGCATAAGCCAATGAGCCTCCAATCAAGCCCAAGCCAACAATTGCAATATTCAATATTATCACTCCAAAGGCTTGGCGTTAGGAATTTTCCATAATCGCCAAGCAAAATAAAAAGGGCAGGTTCGTCGAAACGAACCCACCCTTATTGAAAACAGGCTGCCAAGCTTTTCAGCAGCTTATTTTTAAGTCCTTAGCTCAAACACCGCTGTAAGTCAGCGGCTATTTAAACAAGGTGCCCGGTGTAATGTTCATTCAGACTACCGATTTTTTTACAGCAAAAAAAGCTAAAGCTAAAATAATAGCTAAAGCTAAAATAAAAAACGTATGCTGCTAAAAAAACGGAAGCTGTATTTAATATCACAGTAAGCACCTCGAAAATATTTGAATAATTCTAAAAATATTTCAGTAATGTTAGCACATAAAAATGAATGTGTCAACAAAAACTTGCTTATGTTTCAAGCTTTCGTGATTCGTTGCGGTATCTGTTTGGAGTGGTGCCGATTCGTTTTTTAAAATAATTGCTGAAATGGCTTTCGTCAAAAAATCCTAGGTTCTCCACAATGGCTTTTATGGGCAGGTCTGTATTTTGGAGCAGCAGACACGCCTTCATTACCTTAAGCCTGTTGCAATACTCTACAGCTCCACAGCCGAACTCCTGCTTTGTCAGCCTTTCCAGATGAGTTTTGCTTAGGCTCATTTGGCGGCACATTTGTTCCAGCGTAAGGTTAAGTCCGTTTTCCTTAGACAGCATATCCAAAAAGCTGTCCTTGAAATTTTGATAACGTGTTGTTTGGCTGGCTTGCTCCAAAACAGCCAGCAGCAAAGCTTCAGCCGCATTAAGCAGCTTAAGAGTGTTTAGTGCTGTAAGATTGCGAATGGCTTTAAACAGCTCCTCAAATGTATGAGGGATATTAAGCATAGTAACCACAGCAAAGCCTTCGGGAAAGGTTGAGCATAGAAGCTGATGAAAGCCCCTGTTGTCCTTTACGTTAAAAATATCTATTCCTATTTGGCAGTATCCCCCCGGCGAAGAAAGAGCGTGTGGCACATTAGGCGGCAAAATCACAGCCTGACCTTGGGTTACAGTATATCTTTTATCTCTAAAATCCACATACAAAGTCCCTGAGGTAACAATATTAACATGATAAAACACATGGCTATGCAACTCCAAATTAAATCCCGCAGAACGCTGCAGCAAATGCAGCAGACGAAACGGCATTGGAAGCTGTGTCATCATTTCATTGCGAATATCAAAATCCGGCATTTCTATCCTCCGTATGCTTAGACGTAAATTTTTTACCACAAGCATCTAAAGCCTAGTGGTCTGATTTTACAATTTATCGGTTCAAATGGCAATTGATGTAGATTATCTAATGCATTATATTATGTTTACTGGTAATTCTTCATAACACAATCTCCTCACCTATTACCAGCTTACTACAAATATAACGAACAAGCATTTCCAAAGTCAACAGCAAATTTTTGAATTCTGAGCTGATTCTAGGCACAGACTTTACTAGGAGGAAAATTTACTATGGAGGGATTTATTTCCAGCCAACCCCTACAGCTTAAGAGGATTTCCCCGGAGGACGGCTTCCATTATTTTTACGGCTACTACGATAACCCAGCCTTTGACACTACAGACACTCTGCATCTATGTAACAGGGTAAAATTTATGGATAGGCTTCCAGACAAAAACGACGTCAACCAGCTAGGGTACTTTAATCTTCAAACAGGAAAGTTTACCCCTCTGGCAGAAACAACTGCCTGGAATTTTCAACAAGGCTCAATGCTACAATGGAGCACCCAAAATCCAAAAGAGGTTATATACAACATCTGGGACGGCAGCGAGTACAGAAGCGTGGTACAAAATATTTCAACAAACAGCAAGCGCACCCTAGACTACCCCGTAGCAAACGTATCTCCAGACGGAAAATGGGGACTGTCAATAAATTTTAACCGAGTATACGACTTTCGCCCAGGCTACGGATACTGCCAAGTACCTGACAAATGGCTAAATGAGCCAACTCCCTCTGATGACGGCGTAATATTAATGAACATGGAAACAGGCAAGGGCAAGCTTATTGTTACCTACAGCCAGCTTGATGCACTGTTTAATGTAACACCCGAAACAAAGGGCGCAAAAATAGTAATTAATCACATAACCTTTAACTCTGCCTCGGACAGATTTTTGTTCCTTGTAAGATTTTTTCCAAAGGAAGGGCAAATGTGGCGCACAGGGTTAGGCACCTGCGACTTGGAGGGAAATGTGTTTGTGCTTTCTCCTTATACATACGCCTCCCACTACTTCTGGCATAGGGAGGAAAAAGACAGGCTAATGATTTATGCTGACTGTGGAGAAGGAGACGGGCTTTATGAGCTTACAGACAAAACAAGCAGCTATAAAATTTACGACAAGGCATTTTTTAACCAAGACATACATTGTAGCTATTCTCGAGAAGGAAAATTTATTATAGGTGACGGTTATCCTAGAAAAGATGACCTAAGAGAAATTTTTCTCTACAATATAGAAAAGGACAAGGGCATATTGCTTGCTAAAGTACTAGCACCCCCTGTTTCCCATTTTGATATACGCTCCGACCTGCATTGCAGGTTCAGCAACAACGGCCGTCTGGTTTCCTTCGACTCTATTCACGAAGGCTTCAGAGGACTTTATACTATTGAAATAGACAAAACCATGGAAAATATATAAAATTTATGTGACCTTTGTTGGGTCACTGAAAATAATAATTAGGAAAGGTGATTTTAAATGAAAAAAGCGTTAATTAAAAAATTAGCTCTTGTTTTGGCATTAAGCCTAGGCTTGACCGCATGTAGTGCGCCAGCCCAAAGCACCTCCGGCAATGCCCCAAGCAACCCTCCGGCTCAAAGCCAAGCTCCAGCCCAAGGCGGAACAGCTGCCCCAACCCAAAGCAATCCTCCTCAGCAGCCAGTAAAAATAACCATATGGTACGAGGGCAACGACTCCCGTCTGCCATACTTCAAGGCTGTAGAGGCAGAAATGCAAAAGGAGTACCCAAACATATCAATCGAAACCGTAACCTTTGACAACGCAACACTTATGACAAAGGCACTCCAAGCTATTACCACCACAGGCGGCGTTGACCTTGTGTTTAACAGCGCAAGCCGCTTGCTACAGCTTTATCAGCAATCCAACAAAGGCTTTGAGGAGCTTAACCAAGTGCTTGATACTGCCGTTAACAAGGAAGTTATGACTGACGCAGACTTAAAGCTTTCTTCCAGCGAGGATAAGCTTATTGTTCTTCCAATCAACCGCTCCTTAGCTGGTTTAGGCGTAAAAACCGACGTAGCAGGTGTTGATGTAAACGATTCTACATTGCCAAGCACATGGGACAAATTCCTAGCACTAGGTAAAAGTTATAAGGCTGCCGGCAAAGCTGGCTTTACAATGCACCTTGGAGTTGATCCCGGTCAGGTGTTTAACCTTTTCATGGTTGGCTCAGGCATGGACAATATTTGGATAGATGGCGCCCCAGAAAGTCAAATCAAAAATAAATTAGAAAGCTTTAAAAAGGTAGTTGAGGTTTACGCCGGAGCAGATGGCATATGGGATAAGGACGCTACCACAGAGGATTTTGCTGCGATGTACACAAAAATCCAAAGCGGCAGCGTAGGCATGTTCCGTGTAGGTGACTGGAACGTAGCCAACTGGGATAAGCCAGACAGCGGCGTAGGCAGCTTCACAGTAACAACATGGCCTTCAATGGACGGCAGCGGAAAAGGTGCTCTTGTAAACACCAACACCAGAGGCTTGGCACTTCCCAAGAACGCCCCAAATAAGGAAGCCGCTAAAATCTACCTAAAATACGCCTTAAGCAAACCAGCTCAAGAAAAAAGCTTTGAAACAATGGGCTCCTGTATAGATTTATCCGTTGTAAACACCGATAAGCTATCTCCAAATCAAAAAATATTCTTTGACCCATCAGTTCAAATTTGCGCCTTTGATGCATACGTGGGACAATTCGAGTATTACCCTGCCCTTCTTGAGGTTTACGAAAAGGGCTTAATCAAAGCCTTTAACTCAAAATCCGCAGAGGAAATAACCAAAAACCTAGAGCAACTTGACGCAGACCTTGCTAAAGCCATTAAAGAAAACAAATAATAAAAATATTAGGCTCGGCCGAGGAGAAAGCTTTCTCCGGTGCCGGGCCAATTTAAAAATGGGGGTGTAAAATGAAGGATAAAGCCAAGGAGCTGAAAAAATATTTTGTGCTGTACATATTTATAGGGGTTTTTGCCCTGCTATCTTTGGTATTTGGTATATATCCCATGGCGAGCAGCGTTTTTTATTCATTTTTCAAAACCAATACAATTTTAACCGGGCCGGATTTTGTAGGGCTTAAAAACTACCTTAAGCTATTCTCTGACAGCTATTTCTGGGACTCCTTAAAAGTAACTGTATTGTTTACCGTAATCTCTGTGCCGCTTAACCTGGTGCTCGCCCTTTTGTTGGCGCAGCTCCTAAATTACAGAGGGATTGGTTTTGGAAAGCTGTTTTTTAAGCTGGCAATATTTATTCCCTTTATTACGCCCGACGTAGTTGGAGCGGTAGTTTGGAAGCAGTTTTTTAACGCCAACGGCGCTATGAACCAGTTTCTTGCTATTCTTGGGGTTGAGCCTGTAGGCTGGCTTACCTCCGCTTCAACAGCAATCGGGGTGCTAGCTTTCGTGGAGCTATGGAAGCACGTTGGTTTGTATACAATAATTTTCCTAACCAACTATCAGCTTATTGACCGAACCATGTACGAGGCTGCTTATATCGACGGCACCACCGCCCTCCAAGCCTACTGGTACATTACACTTCCATCTCTAAAGCCTGCCTTTACCCTAAATGCCGTGTACTCAATAATTCAGTTTTTGAAAACCTATACGGTAGCAAGGATTATAACCTTCGGTGGGCCAAACTATGCTACAAACTTCCTATCCTTCTACGCTTACAGCAAATACGAAAAAATGGATTTCGGCTCCGCTACCGCCATTGCAACCTTACTGTTTATTTTCATAATTCTCCTTACACTATTTGGGCTAAAGCTTGGAGGTGACAAAAATGCGCGTTAATAAGGCTGCTGCTACACTAGCTTACATAACCTTGACAATCATTTCATTTATTATGATATATCCCTTCTTATGGATGCTTTTCGGCTCCTTTAAAACCAATTTGGAAATAGTACAAAACCCATTGTCACTTCTCCCTAAGGAATGGGTGGTTGTAGGCTATAAAGGAATAGCCACTCTAGCCGGAAATTCCCTTTGGCATTATTTTAAAAACAGTCTCATACTCTCCTGCGGCACCACTCTTTTGGTGGTATTCTCCACAGCACTGGGAGGCTATGCACTGTACCGCAACCGTAAGCTGCCTTTTTTCGGAATAATTGAAAAATCCTTTATGATAAGCCTTATGTACCCTGCGGTTCTGCTGCTTATTCCCTTATACGTCATAATAATTAATCTACGGCTATACGGCACGGGAAATTATTTAGGCATAATCCTAGCCTCCTCCACAGGAGCATGGGGTGCCGCCCTTCCTTTTTTCCTGTTCCGTCAATTTTTTGATTCCTTGCCCTACGACCTAATAGAAGCCGCCACTATAGACGGAGCTAACGAATTCCAAATTTTTTATAAAATGATGGTTCCCATTATGTACCCCGTTTTCACTACCGCCATTCTTATTTCCTTTTTAACAAGCTGGGGTCTATGGCTGCCTGTACTTATGCTCTCCAAAGACATGAGCACTTATAATCTGGCCGCCATGCTGGTTAATCTTAACTCGGACTTAGGTGTTGACCTATCCCAAACAGCGGCACTGTCAACTGTAATTTCCATGCCTGTTGTAATCATCTTCCTTATTACCCAGCGTAAGGTTATGGACGGGATTGCAGCCGGTAGTGTTAAAGGATAATTTTTTACCCACTAACGAACCCATAACAATATTTTTAATAGAGCGGCTATTGCCGCCTTCTTTATGTATAGGAGAATTTTTATGAGCAAAATGGAATCTGACTACGGTCATTTACTAAATATTGATTTTAACGCTCCCTACCGTATACCCTTTACAGGTAGTGAGGCTATGATTTTCACCAGCGGCAGAGCAAGCGAACGTCTTGACGGCCTATGGAATTTTTCTGTAGATGTGTTTGACACATTTAAGCGTAAGGAATTTTATAAAGAGATAACCTCGGATGAAAATGGCAACCGTATTCCCATTGATTGTGATTTTGACGGCTGGGAGAAGGTTATGCTACCCTCCAACTGGAATACCTCCAATGAAAAATACTACTATTACGAGGGCACAGCTGTATATACCAGAACCTTTCACTACCAGCCCAACAACCCAGAGGAAAGAGTATTCATTAAAGTAGGAGCCGCAAACTATGAATGTAACTTATGGCTAAACGGCAAGCACATAAGCAGACATAGAGGAGGATTTACTCCCTTCTTTACAGAGCTTACGGAGCATCTTAAAACCGACAACCGTATAATTCTTACAGTTAACAACAAAAGAGAGATGGAGCAAATCCCCTCCGTTAACTATGATTGGTTTAATTATGGTGGAATATTCCGCTCAATTGAGCTTTTCCGCACACCAAAGCTTTTTATTAAGGACATGTTTGCTTACCTTGTGCCCGACGGGTGCTTTAATAAAATAAAGGTTCAGCTTACTATTAGCGAAAATAAAGCAGGGATAGAATGCAGCTTCGCCATACCCGACCTTGGTGTAAGCCTAAAGCTTGAAACAAACAGCGAAGGTATAGCAACGGCAGAAATTTCGGCAAACCCAAAGCTATGGAGCACTGACTCTCCCCATCTATACGAAATCAAGGCTACTTGTGGTCAAGACACTGTTAAGGATAAGGTAGGGTTTAGAGAAATTAAGGTAGAAGGCAAGGAAATACTGCTTAACGGAAAGCCAATATTCTTAAAAGGTGTGTGCTGTCACGAAGAAGGGATATACAATGGTAGAGTATTAACCATAGATGAACGGCTAGAGGTACTACACACAGCAAAAGCACTAGGCTGTAACATAATTCGTCTGTCCCACTACCCACATAGCGAGCAAATGTCCCAGCTAGCCGACTCCCTAGGAATTATGCTATGGGAGGAAATCCCAGTCTACTGGGCACTGCGCTTTGACCTAGAGGACACTTACAACGATGCCGCAAACCAACTCCGTGAGCTTATCCTCCGTGACAGAAACAGAGCCAGCGTAGTTATATGGAGCATAGGAAACGAAAACCCCGACACAGACCAAAGGCTGAAATTCATGACCGGTCTTGCAGAAATCTGCCGCAGCCTAGATAACTCAAGACCTATAAGCGCCGCCTGCTTAGTAAATGTTGACGCGATGCAGGTGAAAGATAGACTATGTAACGTAGTAGACATAGTATCCTTCAACGAATACTACGGCTGGTACTACCGTGACTATAACGGACTAGCAGACATTTTAAATAACACCAATTTAGACAAACCCCTTGTCATCTCCGAAACAGGCGCCGGAGCACACCCGGGTCATTACGGCGGCGACGAGGAGCTTTTTACAGAAGAGCACCAAGCAAAGGTTTACAAACAGCAATTTGCCATAAGCCACGGAAAAATCCAAGGCATATTCCCATGGATACTATACGACTTCCGTTCCCCAGTAAGACTTCACCCCATGCAAAACCAGCACAACCGCAAAGGATTAATCTCCTTTGACAAAAAACACAAAAAACTAGCCTTT
>CAYWBF010000108.1:0-7917 GCA_964456085.1 uncultured Eubacteriales bacterium | reverse complement strand
ATCCATAACTTACACTTATATGCTAATAATCACAAGCACTTACATAAAAAATAGGCCGACCATCTACTTAAAAATTGTACCTTATTAAACTTCATAAAGCTTTCTTAAAATAAAAAGCAGCACACAACACTATCAAAACATAAAAAGGGGGATTATATGAAAAAAATTATTCTAACAGCACTACTTCTATTTCTCATCTCAGCCACAGCCTACGCAAACGAACTAAAAATAAAGCCCGACCAAGTCCTTGGGCTTTTTGGTGGGAGTAGTATATCCCATGTAGAATATGACGGCAAAACATATGTTGGCATATGTGCAGACAAAATAGCTACCAGTACAGATTTTCAAAACTGGACTATATACTCCAAGCTCCCTACAGTATATGTAACAACCAGACTTAACAACGAATTTGTAGCCATAGGGGAGGGCATCACCCTAAAATCCAAGGACGGAGTAATATGGCAGGAGCATAAAAACAATATCCAAGCCAGAATATGGGATTTTGCAAAAAACAGCAGAGCTATCCTGGCCTTTGCAAGAAACTTCTCAAATGATAGCGCAACAGGAACCTTCGTCAGCACCGACGGCGTTAAGTGGACACGGATAAAAAACATACCCGACGGGGGTAAAATGAGTGTAGTCAATGACCACTTTGTTATAGAATCTACAGAATACATGAGAGGTGTATATATTTCCGAAAAAGGTGAGGAGTTTACACGGCTGGATACAAAAGGCCTTAACCTAGCCTATTATGACAATGCCTACCATACACTGGAAGCAAGTGAAAAAAATTATTTGTGGCGCTCAAAGGACTTAAAGGAGTGGAGCACAAGGGAGGTTGGGGAATATGTTTACCCATACAACCCTCTTATTTTAAAGCTTGACCAAGGCAAGGAGTACGCCTTTAATACAAACGGAAACATTATGATTTTTGAAAACGACAAATGGCGGTACACAGGGAAAACCATTTCCATAAGAGGCAATTCATACCCACCAGTTGTTAAATACAACCTTACCGACCAAGGTCTGTTTGCCTGGTCAAACCATTTTATGACCTCGTACATGCCAAAGCCTATTTCAGAAGTAATAACCTACAACCGTGAAAATATGGTTTTTCCATATCCAAGATATACGGAAAATGGTGCTTTATACTTAACCGTGGGCAGCGAGAACTTTTCCCTATATAAATCCACCGACGGGATAAACTGGCATAACACTAAGGAGCCTATAGACGACGGCTACCTTAAGCTCTTTCTAAATGCCTCAAACGGAACAACCACCTTAAAGACTGAACATTTGCAGGTATATGAAGGTAAGGTCAACTCCAGAAATGCAAACACCGCTGTATTAACGGACAAGGACGGGAAAACAAGTATCATTGCCTACGAAAACGAGCATGATATGCTTATTTTCCTACAAGGCGGTGACGGGTTTTATCTTATAGGCCCTCCGGGCAACGCATCTTACTCACCTGACGGAATAACACGCTATAAAGGCAGGCTGGGCTTAATCAACCCCAAGGTAATGATTAATGTAGAAGATAACGGAATGCTTTCTGTGACTAACATAAGCAAGCTTAAGGAGCTTGAGCTACCACCAAGGGTTAAGGTTAAGCTTAACGGAATATATTTAAGCTTCGTTAATCCGCCCTTTGTTGAGAACAAGCAGGCTTATTTTCCTTTAAAATTCCTTCTGGAGCGCATTGGGGGAGAAGTGCACGGAGTTATTATTTATTACAAGGATAATGGCTATTTAATTATGTTCCATGAAAATATAATTATTTTTGACAACAAGGAAATTAAGGTTAACAGCTTTCCAAAGAAGCTTGAGAAGGAAATATATGTAACACCTTCTTTTTTAGAGGAGCTATTTGGACTTTTGACTAAGTATGACGAAAAAACAAATACTGTTGAGGTTTACACAAAGCCTTTGTAATTACCGTGGGGCGCTTACGCACATGATAAAACAAAAAAATGACGCTGACTAATGGCTGCTATAGCCATTAATCAGCGTCATTTTCTATGAGGAAGTTTAAAGCATCAAACTTGGGCAATACCTTCATAATCCAAAAGCTCCGCGGCGGTTATAATTTCCTGTAGGATTTTATGCTCGTCCTCTGATAGCTGTGCACCATTAAGTATACTTATTGCTTCATTAACCCCATCAATATCAAATTGCTCCGCACAAGCCTTTATTTTTTCAAACAATTCATCAATTTCATCTTGAGGCAGCATTGTTTTTTCTGCCGCCTCCATATTACCTTCGGAAAACTGGCTTAAGCTATCCACGTATCCTTGATACATACTAATCAGCTTATCAAAGCTTTGACTAACAAACTGAACATCACCATTCTTAGCCGCCAGCTCATGCGTCTTGGCCAGCTCTGCCAGCTCATTCTGCTTCGCCGCCGCCGCAACAGCCTTTAAGGCGTGGACTTCGATAGAGTAGTCCTTCAGATTATTCTCATCAAAAAGCTTTTTCAGCAGAGGAACTTTGCGTTGTCCATCAAGGTAAATAGTGCGTAATATCTCATCGGACAGGGCGTTATCAACATGAATAGGCTGACTACTATGGGTGGTGTTTTCAATATACTCGTCGGGCAAATGAGATAGAAGCACCTTATGCATAGCCTTTACTTCAATTGGCTTTGAAATATAATCGTTAAAGCCATTTTCCAAGTACATTTCTCGTGCACCGCTGATTGCGTTAGCCGTAAGAGCCACAATAGGTGTTTTTGTATCGGTTTGTCGGATTATGCCAGTGACTTCAACTCCGTCCATAACGGGCATCATGTGATCCATAAAGATAATATCAAAACACTTGGCTTCAAGCAAGGACAGACAATGCTTAGCGCTGGTGGATGTGATAATGTTCATTTTATAAGGAGCAAGCAACCCCTTTGCCACAGCCAAATTAACCTCATTGTCATCAACAATTAGAATATGTGCCTTAGGCGCAATAAAGCTAGTCTCAAAAATCTCCTCGGCATTCTCATTCTCCAGCAGTCGAAAATCTCCCATGGGAGTAGAGTCTATAATCTTTTGAGGAATAGTAGCCGAAAATGTGGAGCCTTTGCCGTACTCGCTCTCTACAAAAATCTGTCCGCCCATTAGCTCCGATAATCTCTTGCAAATAGCAAGACCAAGCCCTGTACCTTCAACAGATCGGTTTTTTCGTGTATCCACTTGAGAAAACGAGGAAAACAGCTTTTGTATATCCTCACGCTGTATGCCAATACCAGTATCAACCACACTCATAGTCAGAGAAATACTGTCTCCCGTAGCAGCACCACTCATTCGTAAGGTTACAGTACCCGTATGAGTGAATTTTATTGCATTATTAATAAAGTTAATCAAAACCTGCTTAATACGTATTTCATCACCAAAAAGCTCAAAGGGCAGACTGCTGTCAGCTTCCACACAAAATTCAATAGGCTTTTGCCCAATACGCACCAGCGACATATTAACAATGTCGTTGAGCACAGAAGGCAGCTGGTATTTTACAGGAATAATTTCCAGCTTTCCAGCTTCAATCTTAGAAAAATCCAAAATATCGTTAATAATAGTAAGTAGTGACTTACTGGCGTGTTTTATATTTATAGCGTGGGCCTTAACCTCATCGCTTATGTCCTCACGTAATATTAGCTCTGACATACCTAGGATAGCATTCATAGGGGTTCGTATTTCGTGGGACATATTAGCCAAAAAATCGGATTTAGCTTGATTGGCCCTGGTTGCCTCATTGCGTTTATCCTCTACAATTTTTAGCATTGTTTTTGCGTTTTTATTTTTTATTTCAATCGTCTTTTTTTGAGAATTAACAAACTGTATAAGCACAATTAGCATAGTTTGGCCAAGATACATGGTGATAAGCTTTATAGCAATATCCCTAGGCTGCATTAAGGGCGCAAACGTAAAGTCTGGAAAGAATATTATAAGCACAGCGTATAAAAGTGTAATGTATGCTCCTTGAGCAAGATTTAGCTTTATGTCTAAGTGCAGGCAGTTAAGGCAGATAATTGCTAATAATGTGCCCTGTATCATCGCAATATCCCCTCGCAAAATACCGTATATAGTAGCAAGAAATAAAAGGCAAAAGGCTATTACATTTTTTTGGAGTACATTATTTGATTTTTCACAAAAAGTTAAAAAAGTACATATAATTAAAGCGACAATACAATATATACCCATAATATGATTGGTATGCATCATAAAGTCCTGCACAATGAAATAAATATAAAACAGAGTTTGTACATAATAGATTATTTTGCCTTGGATTGTAACCTTATCCCTCATTTTCAATTATCTCCTCCAAGACTTTTCATATTGTCAAGTACCTACGCTTAAGGTTAGCAAGCATTGCTCAAACTCATCAGCACAGGAAAGAAAAACGTCAACTATGCTTGGGTCAAAATGGTTTCCCCTGCCATCGGTGATAATCTGAACAGCTTTATCATGGGGGAATGGTTCTTTGTAGGGGCGTTTTGAGGTGAGTGCGTCATATACGTCTGCTACAGCCATAATCCTTGCACAAAGTGGGATTTGTTCTCCTATAAGACCGTTAAAATATCCGGTGCCGTCCCATTTTTCGTGGTGATAAAACGCCATATCACGAGCCACATATAAAAAGCTCTCCGAGCCGGTTTGGTCAATAGCGCTTTGTAGGGTATCGCCTCCAAGCTTGGAGTGTTCCTTCATAAATTGGTATTCCTCGTCTGTAAACCTGCCCGGCTTACATAGTATTTCATCTTTTATGCCTACCTTGCCTATATCATGAAGCGCCGCCGAGCGCAGCATGTCACTGACGAATTTCTCATTCATTTCATCAGGAAATAACCCTGTGCTAAGCATTTGCTCAGCAAGTATTTTTATGTAGGCGCAGGTTCGTTTAATATGCTCACCTGTGTAGCCGTCACGACAGCCTACTAGTTCTGCTATACTTATTGAGATGGCGTCTTGCAGCTCCTCTACCATTTTGGTTTTTTCTTCAACAAGACCCTCTAAATTTTTGCGGTAATCACTTATTTCCAAATGAAGCCTTACTCTGGACAGCAACGTTTCATTTACAAAGGGCTTACTTATGAAATCCACAACCCCCATGGAAAGAGCCTTGGCTTCGATTTCGGGGCTGGTAAGTGCTGTGAGAAATATAATAGGGGCGATGGAGAGCTGCTCTCTTTCTTTTAGTTTGGCTATGACACCAAAACCGTCAAGGGTAGGCATTTCTATATCGAGAAGTATAAGGTCGGGTACGTTTTTTTCCAAAAATTTAAGCACCTGCACGCCAGAGGTAAGCATTGTTACCTTATAAGATGTTTCAAGTGCCGCCTTGGCTATTTTAAGATTGGTAACATTGTCATCAACCACTAGAATATGCTTCATTGCAAAAAATCCTCCTTTAGATATTTGTAGATTTTGCCCAGCAATTGCTACTTATTAAAGTACCCCTACCTTTTTAGCGGCCTTTACCGCCTGCTGACGGTTTTCCACAGATAGCTTAGTAAATATATTGCTGCTGTGAAATTTAACAGTGCGTATAGTAATGTTCATATATTGGGCAATCTCCGTATTGGTGCGCTCAGCCGCCATCAGCCGCAGTACGTCTAGCTCTGTGGGGGTGAGGGTAGGCAGCTGCTCCTTACGGGATTTTAGATAGTCAGGGTATAAAAGCCCTATTTTTCTTGCGATTTCCATAACCTGGGTTAGGTATGGATTTTCTCCTCGTTCCTTAACGTACTCTCGGAGAAGCAGGTACATCTTTGCACCCTCATCGCCAATCAATCTGTCATAACGATATTTCTCTGCAAGTGCTAGGGCTTCGGCCATTAGCACAAAGGCTTTTTCTCGTTCGCCTTGCTCGAAGTAGGTTAGGGAGAGTATTAGTCCCAGCTCGCATTGCTCCATTTTACGGTTAAAGGACAGAAGTATAGGCTTTAGCCGCTCTGCAAGCCCGATAAGTGCTATATGCTTGCCCAGCATAAAATAAACCCGAAGCTTCACAAAATACTGAAAACGGTCAAGGGTGCAAAATTCACCAAGCTCGTTGGGTGCTTCTTCGGATAACCACTTGTTAATCCGCTCGTAGTCGCTGTCGTAGAGGGCACCCCAGGCATAGATGGCGTTTAGGTTGGGCAGTAGGTAATCGGCTTTGGCTGCAAGTATTTTTAGCTTTAGTTCGTCCAGCATAGTTTTTGTGGAAGGCGACTGTCCGCTCATAAATAAAATACAGGTTTGGATGAACACAGCCGCAAACAACGTATGTATATCGCCTTTTTGCTCAATAAAGGGAATTGTGGCTACAAGTAATATAAGGGAGTCTAAAATTTCATTACGCTGGTACATAGTTTCTGCTATGGCTACGTCTGGCATACCCGTGCCATGCTCCCCGTAGAGCACATTTGCCATTGCTATGAGTGGCATTCGCATAAGCTTTAGATGCCTGCCATATCTTGTAAAATCCCTGCCGCCGTTTATTATGCTGGGACGGTTCACTGTAATGGATAGCCGTGGGATTTGGACACCGATTTTCATTGTACGAAGCACTGATTTTAGCGCCATTAAAATATTTTTTTGGCTTTTGTGTGGCATGGCTACCGATAGATAGCACAAATGCCCTTGGATATTTTTATAGAGCTTGGAGTTTTTCTTAAGCCTCTTTGCTTTATTTTCAAGCTGGTCGTAGTATTTGTTAGATTTTTCAATATCTCCGGATAATACTGCGAGAATGGCTAATGCAGTATATAGGGATAGTGATTTTTCAATTTCCTCATTTGGCAGCATGTAATAGAATCTACGAAATTTCCAAAGCTGTGTTTTGCCAAGGTCATATTTAGCAATATCTTCTAAGATAGAGGCAAGTCTAGGGTAATCTTGTATTTTAAGTAGCTCCTCTAAAGCATCTTCATCTATTGAAACTTTCTGATGGCCTTGTTGCAAGCAGCTCACCTCATTTATAAAAATTCAAAAAATTCATTCATGCTTAATGTTGTTAAGCTTAGCACAAAAAAATAATTTTGCCTACTGTACCAAAGTACAGGTAAAAAATTTAAAAAAATGCCGGGTTATGGCGAATAGCCACAATCCGGCATTTTTATATGTTACATAAGCTCATTAGTTTTAATTCCGTCCATATCTGTAAATTCCTGATTTTCGCCGCACATAGCCCAAATAAAGGTATAGTTTGATGTGCCCACGCCGGAATGAATGGACCAGCTTGGAGAAATAACTGCCTCTTCATTCTTCATTACAATATGTCTTGTTTCTTCCTTTGTACCCATAAGGTGGAAAACTACTGCGTCCTCTGGAAGGTTAAAGTAGAAATAAACCTCCATACGGCGCTCATGGGTGTGGCATGGCATTGTATTCCAGCAGTTGCCCTCATCTAGCTTTGTAAGCCCCATGGAAAGTTGGCAGGTTCTACAAACCTTTGGGTTAAGGTACTGATAAATAGTACGCTTGTTAATAGTAGACTGGTCGCCTGTTTGCACAGGGTTTGCGTTTTCAATGTTGATTTTAACGGTATCGTATTTGGCGTGAGCTGGAGCGGAGGTTATGTAGAACTTTGCTGGGTTGGCGGAATCCTTAGACTTAAAGATTACATCTTTTGTTCCCATAGCAATATAAAGCCCGTCTTGCTGCTTCATATCGTATACTGTACCGTCGAGAATAATTTCCCCGTCACCGCCTATATTAATAACGCCCATTTCACGTCTTTCAAGGAAATACTCTGCCTTAAGCTCCTCACCGCCTATAAGCTTTAGCTGAGAATCAACAGGCATCGCTCCGCCAAAAATAAGTCTGTCCACATGAGTGTAGGTAAATAAAATCGCATCCTTGGCAAAAATTTTGCTTTGAAGATAATGGCCTCTTAACTCACTTGTTGTATAATGCTTTGAATCCTCTGGATGATTTGCATAAC
>CAYWBF010000107.1:0-7979 GCA_964456085.1 uncultured Eubacteriales bacterium | reverse complement strand
TCGCTTCTCAAATCAATATATCTCATATAATAACCCCTCATTCTAGGAGTACGGCACAAATCCGCTCCTTAATTAAGCTTATTTATTCTATCAAACAGCTTTTGAATGTGTCAATTTGTTTTTGCAGCTCACCTTGAAGTGTGGACAGAGATTCAATTTGGAGCTGTTTATTTCGTACAAGTATTTGTCCGTTTACTATGGTTGTATCTACGTTGGAAGGGTTAGCGGAATATACAAGCACAGAATAATAATCAAATATAGGCTGCATATTAACAGACTTTGTTTCAACAAGCACAACGTCGGCAAGCTTACCAACTTCTATAGAACCTATGCACTTGTCCATGCCCAAAGCTTCTGCGCCACCAATAGTAGCAAGCCGTACAATATCCTTTGCCGGCAGCACAGTTCTGTCACCGGCATGAAGTTTGTGAATTTTGCCTACTAAGGGCATTTGGGTAAGAATGTCCAAAGTGTTTCCGCTCATTGCTCCGTCTGTACCTAACCCAACCTTAACTCCAGCTTCAAGCAAGCTTAAGACAGGTGCAACACCCTTCGCCCCCTTAGAGTTCGCCCCTATACAATGAGCAACGGAAGCATTACATTCCTTTAAAATTTCAATATCCTCTTGGTTCATTAACACACAATGGGCACCAATAAAATTTTTGTCTAATATCCCCAGGCTTTTTAAATAAGCAACAGGACTTAAGCCATGCTCCGCTCTTAGCTGCTCAACCTCAAAATCCATTTCTGCCAAATGTATTAGCAAAGGCACATCAAAAGCAACTGAAACCTCATGGCAGAGCTGTAAATGCTCAGCGTCATTTGTATAAGGTGCATGAGGTGCTATAGCAGGGGTTATAAGCTTATGCCCTTTCCATTTTTTTATAAACTCCCTCGCATAATCAATACCCCCGTAAGGCTCAGGGCAGTCTGGCGCAGGGAAATCAACTACCGTTTCACCAAGAACCCCACGCATACCCATTTCTTCACAAGCCCTAGCAACGTCCTCCTCAAAATAATACATATCGCAAAAGGTCGTAACGCCCCCTAAAAGCATTTCTGCTATGGCATACTTACTTCCTACATATACAAGGTTTGGTGTAGTAAGCTTTTTTTCCAGAGGAAAAATAAATTTTTTAAGCCTATCCTTAACATCGTCCCCAAGACTTCTGTAAAACACCATAGAGCCGTGACAGTGACAGTTAACAAATCCGGGGATTAATATTCCGCCTTGCCCGTCTATTTCCTCTAAATCTCCAATGGTTGGTAGGGTAGGGCAGTTTTCAGCAGTTGGCTTTTCCTTGTATATTCCTTCTATAATATTTTCTTTAATAAGAAGGCTGCCATTTTCCACTACCTCAAAGCTTGAATTCATTGTCAAAATTGTTACGTTATAAATTAATATGCCGCTCATTCTTTCACCCTTTGTTATAAAAATAATGATACAACCCTTTGTTCCCTCACATTAATTAACCCTTTATCTGTAAGCTTTAATTCGGGGCTAACCCCAAGGGTAAGGGTTGATACACTCATGATTTCATTATAATGTATATATCCCAGCTCTTTAAGAGCACTTCTAACCTGTGCAAGCTGCCTACCCACGTCCTCGATAGGCTCCGTAGAAATAATACCCCCGACAGGAAGTGGTAACAGTCCAATAATATCCTCATCTAGGGCCACAGCATAGCCGCCTTGAATTTCAATTATTTTATTGGCGGCAGCAACCATATCCTTAATGCTTCTTCCGACAACGAGAAGGTTATGGCAATCATGTGCCCATGTTGTAGCAACTGCGCCTTTTTTCAAAACAACACCGGTAGCCAAGCCTATGCCTATGGTTTTCATTTTACCACTATATCGCTCGAAAACTGCAACAAGGGCACAATCAGCTTCATCAAGTTTCAATCCACCATTTTCTACCGAAATTTCCTTAATAAGCTCCTTTGTAAACGTACCTTCTCCATTAAGCTCCATAACCCTGACTTTACATACCCCATTAATAATAGGGGGAGTTAACTCAAAATCCTCCTCAGCCAAATATGGAAGCTTTACCGACGTATAAAACTCTCGTCGAAAATCCCAAGGACTTTGAAGCCTTGTTTTGTCGCCTTTTTTAAATATCTCCCTGCCGTTTTTGTAAACAGCCTCTACCTCAAAGCTATCCAAGTCATTAAGTAAAACAAAATCCGCAAGCTTTCCTATCTCTATGGCACCTCTGTCAATAAGCCCCATTCGCATTGCGGGGATATAGGTTGTACAGTTTATTGCCTCCTCCATTGGCATACCAAGGGATACGGCCTTTAAAATTATTTTATCCAAATGGCCGTAAGCAAGCTTATCAGCCATAACATCGTCAGTCACCAGCGCAACTCTATGCCATAAATTACTTTCCTTCAAAAAGTCAATATTCTCCTTAGTAAGCGACTTGCCTTGAAGCTCAATAATCATACCCTTTAAAATTTTTTCCTCCAAGGATTTAGGAGTTTGCTGTGTGTGGTCAGCAAGTACGCCGGAGTAGATGTATTGAGAAAGACGCAACCCCTCAATTTTTGGGCAATGTCCCTCAATAGGCATATGTGGCTTATCCTTTTTTATCAGCTCGATTATTTTTTTTACATGCGGCTCGCCATCATTATGACCGCTTGTATCAGAAAGATTCATTATCTCGCCAAGACAAATAACCCTAGGGTCTTTGCTTAGCTGCCTAGCTTCTTTAACCCCAATAGAACCACCTGTCGTTTCAAGCTCCTTACTTGTAGCCGGAACAGAGCTAGGAATACCATAAAATACGTCTATGGGCAAATCTCTGTCAAGATTCATAAAAGCCTGAACACCCTTTAGCCCAAACACGTTCGCCATTTCATGTGGGTCAGCAACAATTGTAGTAACTCCAAAGGCTTTAACCTGATGAGAAAATTGAAAGGCGGTGGTCATTGAGCTTTCTATGTGCATATGAATATCGATTAGCCCGGGAATTAAAAATTTTCTCTTACCGTCAATAACCTCCTTAGCCGTTAAAATGCTGTCCATTTCCTCCTTAAAGGTCATATGATAAAATCTACCTTTTAAAACTGCAACATGCCCAAATATAAATTTTTTTAAAGCAGAGTTAAACATATTTACATTTTTTATTATGAAATCCATTTCCATGAGTATTCCTCCTAGTAAAATAATTATTAAAAAAGCTGTAAAATTGGAAAATTCCAAATTTACAGCTTTTTATTTAATAACTTTGGTGATTAGGTATTGTTCAGAAGTAAGTGTCTCAATATATTTTCAGAATCCCACTTGAACCGTGCGAGATTCTGAAAATATGTGAAATTAATTTTGATACAATCCGTTTTTTATTTACTACATTGTTCCACTTATCAACCCAAGTCTTCATATTCTCTGTAACAACATTAAAGTCAACTGTATTTGCTGTTTCAACAACCTTGCCGATTGTTAGTGTAGCAGCAACGTTGTCAGCAAGCTTAACGTCTACGTTAACAGGAGAATCTTGTATAGCTTCGGCAGTGCGTGTTTGAGCTTCAGTGCTAAGGTGATAGTTGATAAATTCATAAGCAAGGTCTTTGTTCTTAGAGCTGCTTACGATGTTAATGGTGTTGAAGTTAAGGAATGCGCCCTCTGTAGGAATTACCATTTCTACATCTGGAGCTGCTTTTTTAATGTTGCCGAAAACAAAGTCAGCTCCAACACCAACCATGATTTCTCCAGTGGAGAACATGTTGGTTAATTCAGAGGACTTTGTGTAGGACTTTAAAAGGTTAGGCTTTAATTCTTCAAGAGCCGCAAATGCTGCCTCACCCTTGTCATCTCCAACAGGCTTTCCAGCCTTAATACCTGCAATGTAAAGCATTGCAGGGCCATAGGTCAAGGAAATATCTGGTATTGCCACAGAATCCTTAAGGTTTGCATCCCATAAATCAGCCCAGGAAGTAATCTCCTTGCCAACTAGCTTTGGATTATAAATAATTTGTACACTGTTTTGAGTGTAAGCAGGGCCGTAACCCTCCTCAACAAATCTTTTTGCCTTGTCGTTTAACTTTTGTGCATTAGGAATTTTAGAGTAGTCAAGCTTGTCAAAAAGTCCAGCGTCAGCGCCTTCCTTAGCAAAACCCTCTGCCAAATACATTAAGTCAATGTTGGAGTTAGGATTGTTTTTTAATTTAGCAAGACGCTCTGCATTGTTTCCAACCTCAAGTACAATCTTTACGTTGTGCTCTTTTTCAAATGGCTCAAGAAGACTGGCTCTTAAAGCGTCCTCGTTAAGACCGAAGGTTGAAATAACTAATTCTGTAGGCTTACCCTCGGGTGCCTTTGAAGCAGGGGCGGTTTCGGCAGGAGCCTGTGAAGGCGCAGCAGAAGCGGCTGGTGCTGCAGGAGCGCTTGGAGCAGGTGCTGGGGAAGCGGAAGCGCAGCCGCTAAATAATGCAGCAGTCATACTAATAGCTGCCGCAAAAGCAAATAAATTTCTTTTCATTAATAATTTCCTCCGTATTAAATATATTTTGGCTAAAGATATGTTGAGCTTTTAGCCAGCTTAAGGGTATTACCCATTAAACCAAAATAATTTTTTGGGGCGGTAAGAATATTTTAATAGTATCCCCAACCTTAAAAACAGTTTCTTCCGGGCTATTAACCGAAATAGTGCCTATTCTAGTATCTAAAAGATACTGATGCGCCTTGCCCAAGAAGGTTCTTACCAAAACCTTTCCATCTAAGGCATTATAATCAAAATTCTCTCCTGGATTTAAAATCTGAATGTAGTCAGGACGGATTGCCGCAACTTTCGAGGATTTTGCAGCTGCTTCATCGACATCTGTTTTTAATTCAAAACCGCCATCAGCAGTATAATTGCTACCAGACTTATTGGTTACGTTAATGAAATTTTCAAACCCAACGAATCTTGCAATAAATTCCGTTGCTGGGGTTTGATAAATAACCTCGGGGGAGTCATATTGCTCCACAATGCCCTTATTCATAACGGCAACCTTGTCGGAAATGGAGAAACATTCCTCCTGGTCGTGGGTTACGAAAACAGTAGTTATTCCAAGCTGTTGCTGGAGTTTTCTAATTTCAACCCTCATTTTTAGGCGCAGCTTGGCGTCAAGGTTACTTAAAGGCTCGTCAAGTAAAAGTATTTTAGGCTCAACAACTATACTTCGGGCGATAGCCACCCTTTGACGCTGACCTCCGGAAAGCTCCTCGGGAAAGCGCTGTGCAAAGGAAAACATGTCCATTAGCTTAAGTACATGCTCAACCCTTGATTTAATTTCGTCAGCCTTCACCTTTCTCATCCGTAAGCCAAAGGCAACGTTTTCAAATACAGTCAAATGGGGGAAAAGGGCGTAGGACTGAAACACAATACCAAAATTCCGTTTGTGTACAGGTACGTTAGTATAGTCTACCCCATCTACGAAAAATTTTCCCTTAGAAGGGTTAATAAAGCCGGACAAAATTCTCAAGGTGGTAGTTTTGCCGCAACCCGAAGGCCCCAGAAGAGAAACAAATTCTCCTTTTTCCACCGTAAGATTAAAGTTGTTAAGCACCATAGTCTTTTTGTCATAAGATGCAGAAATATCTTGAAGGTCTATAAAGCTCACATTTTCACCCCTTTATGTTATTTTCCCAATTCCAATAGTTTTTTCAACAAAAAGCATAATTAATATAGTAAGAATCATTAATACCACAGAAATAGCCGAAACAGTAGGGTCGTAGGTATACTCTACGTAGCTCATCATACTTACAGGTAGTGTACTTACTCCCGGGCCTGTTAAAAACCTTGAAACAGGAACGTTATTAAAAGAATTAATGAAAGCAAGTATGAAAGCGCCAATTATTCCGGAGGAGATGTTTGGGAGAACCGTTTTAAAAAAAGCGGAAAGCCGAGTACAGCCCAAGCTCATGGCTGCTTCTTCTATGGCAATATCCAACCCCTCCAAGGAGGAGCCAACCACCCTTATTATATAAGGAAGGGAAATTATAAAATGCCCTACAAACAGTCCCCAAAAATCACTGAACCTAAAGCTTACGGTAAGCACCTTAAACAAAACAAAGCCAATAACAATACCGGGAATAATAGTAGGGGAGAGGAAGAAGCTTTTTATGGGGCTTCTGAATGGGAAGCTACCCCTGCTTAGTGCGTATGCAGCCGGTATTCCTATGATAAGCGAAGCCACTGTTGACATTGCGGCAATTATAAAGCTGAACAACAGCGTGGACATGAAGGTTTTGGATTTAAAGAAAACCATAAACCACCTAAGACTAAAACCCTTTGGAGGGAAGGCTACTACCTCTGTAGCGCTAAAGCTTGTAGCTGTAACAATTATAAGAGGTACAAACAAAAATACATATACAAGTACAACTAGAACAGTTAACACCTTACTGTTTTTCACTATGCAGCCCCCCTATCCATTCTTCTGTCTAATCGTGCCGCCAAAAGATTTAAGCACTTAATAACTAAGATGGTAATAACAACCATAACGGCTGCCACCACTGCTGCACCGTCCCAGTCGCTAAGCATCATGCTTTTTTGGTATAGCAGCGTCACCAGCACTATATTTTTGTTTCCTCCTAGCAGCTGTGGCGTAGTATAAACTGTAAGTGAGCCTGTAAACACAAGCACCATACCTACTATAAGCCCTGGAAGGCTTAGTGGAAAGATTACCTTAAAGAAGGCTGTTAATCGTCCTGCGCCGAGGCTTTCTGCGGCGTCAAGAAGCTCCTTGTTTATGTTTTCCATGGAACCTATAAGGGTGACAATAATCATTGGTAGAAAAATATATACAGTACCGATAAGAATCGCTGATTCTGTATATAAAATAGCAATAGGACGCTCAATGAGATTTATGGCCATAAGCATACGATTTATTATGCCGTTTTTGCCTAAAATACTCATCCAGGCAAATCCACGCACAACAGGATTTGTAAGGGTAGGGAACAGTGTCAGAGCAATTAACATTCCCCTTTGCTCCTTAGAACATCTGGAAATAAAATAAGCCGCAGGCATACCTATCACCGCACAAATAACAGCGGATGCTATAGAAATACGCAAGGACCTAAACAAAACCTGTAAATTATATTCATCTGAAAAAAAACCAATGTAATTGGATAGGCTTAAACTGCCGTTGGTGTAAAAGGTTGGGGCGATTACAGTAAGAAGCGGCATAATAAGAAAGGTCAAAATCAAAACAACACCAGGCACAATAAGTACATAAAACCATCTAGCCTTCATTTTTTACACCTCACATTTATAAATTAATTAACACAAAGATATTAGAATATTTTTTAAATTATGTCAATATATCTTTGAAAGATTAAAAAAACGACTTAATAATAAAACAATCTTGTCAGGGGATAGAAAAGTCTATTTGTTGAATAAAAATCCGTTCTTATAGAAAACATATACAATAATTCAAAAATTTAGGAGCTGAAAAAAATGGATAACTACAGTGGATTTATAGGAATGGGCAGAAACCCCAACCCAAATGTACCCGATATACCTGTGGGCTTTGGCATGGAGCTAATGATGAATAAGACAGCTCATGCAGCCTTTAGTGCTTTAACCGACGGAGAAAAAGCTCGGCTAATTGCCTATATTCAAGGCGGCGTATCGGGAGAAGACGCAAAACACAGAATCGACAGCTCAATAAACAATCTCAATAACGGAAACTTATCATTTTTTTAGTTGTACTCCATATTAGTCTTGGCGAAAATTTGAAAAAAACAATTGAATTTTTCAAAAATATGTGCTAAAGTGGTTGTGCAAAAAATCACACTGTCGGCGCTAGCTTAGGTGCCTTAAATTTTAAGGTTCTGTAACGTGAACGGCAGGAGGAAAAACCTAGGAGGTAAATATGAGCGTTATTTCAATGAAACAATTATTGGAAGCAGGTGTTCACTTTGGACACCAAACTAGAAGGTGGAACCCTAAAATGGCAGAATATATTTTTGCCGAAAGAAACGGAATTTATATT
>CAYWBF010000106.1:0-7988 GCA_964456085.1 uncultured Eubacteriales bacterium | reverse complement strand
GAGCTTCAGCCAAGCAACCGCCCTGGATACGTTGATAACATAATATCAGATTTTATTTCTATTGCAAATATAATTCGCTATAAAACTACAAAAGCGGCAATGTTATATATCTATAAATTAATTTCATTTCGCAACCAAGCTGCTTCCTCATCTGTTAGATATTGGCTAAGGCTGTCGTAAACCTGTTTATGATAGTTCTTTAGCCAATTTTTTTCTTTGTCTGAAAGCATAGAAAAATCTACAGCGCTTAAGTCAATGGGGCAGAAGGAGAGAATCTCAAAGGCCATAAATCTTCCAAACTCATTCTCCGCGTAAGGCACAACTACCGCCGTATTTTCTGTTCTTATCCCATAGCCGTCCTTGCGGTAGATACCAGGCTCTATAGTTACAATCATACCTTCGGCAAGCTTCACATCATTTAAAATTTGACTAATTCGCTGAGGGCCTTCGTGTACGGAGGTGCAAAAGCCTATGCCGTGGCCTGTGCCCGATTTGTAATCTATGGCCTGCTCCCAAATAGGCTGTCTTGCCAAAGTATCCAAATTGGAGCCAGTTGCTCCATATAAGAAAATAGCCGAGGCAAGGTTTATATGTGCCTTTAAAACAAGGGTAAAATCACGTTTCATTTCTTGGGTAATTTCCCCTAGTACAATAGTTCTTGTTATATCCGTTGTGCCTGTATAATAATGTCCGCCGGAATCTACAAGGAGCATACCCTTTGGCAGCACTTTAGCGTGGCTTTCCTCAGTGGCGGAGTAGTGCATCATTGCAGCGTTGCTCATGTATGCACATATTGTTGAAAAGCTATCGGTGATATAACCCTCTCCGGCTTGGCGAAGCTCACTTAACCGCTGGGTTATAGAAATTTCCGTAAGCTCGCCAGACTTTACGTTTTCCTTTAGCCATTTAATAAATTTAACCATTGCCAACCCGTCTATGAGGTTGGCTTTTTTTATTGAGGTCAGCTCAGCTTCATTTTTTATTGATTTTAACTGGGAGGTTATATCGTGCTTTATTTCCTTTGGGTTTAGGTGCTTTATGTGGTTGTACAATGTGCAGCAGGATTTTTCTGGACAATAGATTGTTTTTTTATCAGGGAGAAGCTTAAGGACATCATAAAACTCCTCATATCCCCTTACTTGTATACCTTCCTGTTCTAAGCTGCCTTTTATATTTCCAAGCTTTTCGCTATCAACAAAAATGGAAACGTTATCCTTTTCTACTATTGTATATGCTGGAAAGCACATGCTGCCTCTGTCTTCTATAGCTCTGAGATTAAACAGCCAAGCTATGTCGTCTAGGGAGGAGATTAAATAAATATCTGCATCCTCCATTTTTTCCCTAACTTCAGCCAGCTTTTCTAGTCTGCTCTTACCGCAATTGCTAACAGGAAGCTCAAATATGAGGCTTTTTGAAGGCTGAGGGCGGTTGTCCCAGAGTGGCGTAAGAAGGTCAAGCTCAGAATTTATGTTTATGCCCTTTTCTTTGCAGGAGGCAAATAGCTTATCGGCGAGAGCTTTAGAAATGGTTCGTCCGTCAAACCCTACGCTTCCGCCTACAGGAGCGGTGGCTTTCAAATAGTCTTGAAGCTCGGGCGTTTTTGCATCACCAACAACAAAAAGGCTAATTCCTGTACCTTCAAGCTGTCTTTCTGCTTGAATACTGTAGCGTCCGTCCGTCCAAAGCACGGCAGCTTCCTTTGATACAACTACAAACCCAAAGGAGCCGGTAAAGCCTGTAATAAATTTTACTCCGTTCCAAAATTCGGATACATACTCGCTTTGATGAGGGTCGTTTTTTGTAATCACGTAGCAGTCAATACCGGTTTCTTGCATTTTTTCTCTTAATGCAGAAAGTCTTTGCTTAATTGGCATATTTTGCCTCCCTTCAAAAATAAGGCATAGCTTAGGGATTGTTCAGAAATAAGTGTCTCTATACATTTTCAGAAACCTACTTGAACCGTGTGAGATTCTGAAATTTTGTGACACTAATTTTGAAACAATCCCTTACTATACTAAAACCCTAAGCTTTCATTTACAATAATAACCTTTATTCTATTTTTAATCCTTGACCTTCTTGTAATAACTGCTTGGCAGCAAATGCAGTCCTCGGATTGGCAGTCATGGCATTTGCCAGTTGTTACACAGGGGGTAGATCTGTTTAGGCGAATGGAATTTAAAGGTGCTGCTACATTTCTTGTTCTTTTTTCTGCTTCTTCAAGGTCAACGGTTATTGTGTTCACTCCAGCAATGATAATGACGTTTTTAGGCCCGAAAATTAAGTTTGATAACCTGTTTCCGCTGCCGTCTATGTTGTAAAGCTGTCCATCATGGGTTATTGCGTTAGTGCTCATAAGGAAATAATCCGCTGTCATGCCATCCTCAAGAGCCTTTTGAAACTCAGCGGAATCTCTAGGATAAACGTCCCTGTCAATCACCTTGTAGCTGCCCTTCGCCTTTACAGCGTCAATTAAACCTACTTCACTAACACTCACAGAGCCGCCCCAGGAAATAGACGCTCCCTCCTCCATGATTTCCAGCGCCTTTTTTAAGGCTTCCTCCTTAGTTTCACAGTAGAAGCCTTCCATATTTCTTTTTTCTAGCCCTTTGATGATGCCTTTGGCAATCAAAGAGTTGTAGGTTTGTACAGGTGTCATAATATCCCTCTCTCTTTTATAAATTAGATAAGATTAATTAATACCCCTCATATTTTTAGCAATGTCCTCTAGGCTGTCACGCTCCCTAATTAAGCTTACGGCTCCATTTGTCTTAATTAAAACCTCTGCCGGACGCTGACGGTTATTATAATTACTGCTCATAGCAAAGCCATAGGCTCCTGCATCAATGGCGCAAATAATATCACCCTCATTAACCACAGGAAGCTCTCTCTCATTAGCAATAGCGTCGCCGGATTCGCATATATTACCTACAACAGAAACAACCTCTGTCTCGCCTGTAGGCTGCACCTTTGAATATACCTCAACACCATGGTATGCATCGTACATAACAGGGCGCACAAGGACGTTAAAGCCAAGGTCGGTGCCCACGTATTTTTTGCTGCCGTTATTTTTGATTGCGTAGGCAGTGCCGAACAATACTCCACATTCTGCAGCAATATATCTGCCAGGCTCAATTTTAAATGTAATCTCTCTGCCAAGCTTTTGAGAGAAGCTGAAAAATCTTTCGTCCAAAGCATTGCCCAACGCCTTAAGGTCAAGTCGTTGCTGATTTTCCTGTTTTTTGTAAGGGATACCAAAGCCGCCGCCCAAGTCGATAAATTCCAGTCCTTCAAATTGCGATGCGATTTCAAAGAGGGTATCAAAGCTTTTCACATAAGCATCGCCCTCCATGAACAAGGAACCAATGTGCTGGTTAATACCAACAAGGGTTAGTGAGTATTTTTCAAGTATATTTTTAACCTCTGGGATATATTCTGGGTTAACGCCGAATTTGGTGTTTTTACCGCCGGTTACAACTTTTTCATTGTGTCCCACGCCAAGACCTGGGTTAAATCTAACGGCGATTTTGCTTCCGGGGTTAATCTTGCCGTATTGCTCAAGCTGGGAAAGAGAGTCTACGCTCATTAGCACCTTGTTGTCTATAGAAAATTGCATTTCCTTGGGAGATGCGTTATTTGTTACATAAAAAATCTCCTCCGGTGTAAATCCGGCAAGCTTTTCCACATGAATTTCCCCCGGGGACATGGCATCTACCATAAGCCCTTCCTCACGCACTATTTGCAGCAAGGCTAAGCTGCTGTTTGCCTTAGCGGAATAAATTACCTGAAACTTTGGATATGTGGAAAGAGCCTTAAGCTCTCGGCAACGCTCCCTAAGAATCCTCTCATTATAAACATACAGAGGGCTTCCGTATTCTTCAATTATGTCAAATGGTGAATTGCCCTCATAAAAATTTAGTTCTTTGGTTACCTTATCATTTATGCTATACATTGTTTGACCTCCAGTGTCATGTCATTTTTTATCGAAATTTTAACATCATTTAAATTAAATTTCAACTTCTTTGAGAATTATTCAAAAATTATTGTTGCCAAGTGTTATTTGTGCTATAATTTCCAAGAATTTTAAAAATTAGAACTCTTCAGAAACCTGCTGTCGCCGGATTTGCGAGATATTTTTCGTCAGATGAGGAAGTTGCGACGACGCATACTCGAAGAAAGTCTGCTAGGAGCGGCTGACGAAGTATGGCTGAAAAATATCAGCAAAAACGGTGGCATGAGGTTTCAGAAGAGGTCTATTAAAAGAGGTAAGGTTATGACTTTTGAAGATGTTACCCAAGGTTTAATAAATAAGCTTTTGAACCTAGGTAAAAAGCTTAAAACCACTCAAATAATAGTGGGGGGCTTCGCTTTAATAATTTTGTTGGGTGCCGGCTTGCTTAAGCTGCCCTTCGCTACAAATCCCGGGCTAAAAACCACCTTCTTAGATGCGTTTTTTACGTCAACCTCTGCTGTATGCGTTACCGGGCTTGTGGTGGTTAACACCTACCAGCATTGGAGCCCCTTCGGCAAGGTTATTATTGCCCTCCTTATACAGGTTGGGGGGTTGGGATTTATGACCCTTGTTACCACAGTGCTCATTTTCTTGGGCAAAAAAATCACTCTTAAGGAGCGCCTTGTTATTCAGGAGTCACTTAACCAGTCAGACATTACAGGCATGGTTCGCCTTGTTAAGAATGTTGTTATTGGCACCCTAGCTATTGAGGCTATTACCGCTATTTTTCTGGCGCTGCGTTTTTGGATGGAGCCGGATATTGGATTTGTTCGAGCGGTTTTTATGGGGGCCTTTCATGCTGTGTCCGCATTTTGTAACGCCGGCTTTGATATTGTTGGTACAAACAGCCTTATGGGATATGTGGGCGACCCTATTGTGAATGTTGTCATAATGGCGCTTATAATTGTGGGCGGTATAGGCTTTGCCGTTTGGATGGACTTGCTTAAGGTTTTTAAGCTGCGCCACGACAAACGCTTTACCCTAAGGGCGGCATGGCAAAAGCTTAACCTTCACTCAAAGCTTGTGCTGCAAATCACCTTCATTCTTATTGTGTCCGGTTTTGTTTTCTTCTTTTTGGCAGAATATAGTAATCCAAAAACCTTAGGCCCTTTAAACATAGGGCAAAAATTTTGGGCGGCTCTGTTTCAGTCAGTTTCCCCAAGAACTGCAGGGTTTAACACCATTGACCAAAGCGCCATGCATTACGGTTCCATATTTTTTACTATAGTGCTCATGTACATCGGCGGCTCCCCCGGAGGTACAGCAGGGGGTATCAAAACCGTTACCCTTAGCGTAATTATTATATCCGTTCTTTCTGTAATTAAAGGCAAAACAGAAATTGTTGCCCATAATAAATCCGTTCCATTAAACCTTCTCCAGCGCTCCCTTGCCGTTTCCCTTATGAACCTTACCTTAATAATTGTGGCTACTACCGTGCTTACTCTTACAGAGCACAGAATGGGGATTGCATATAATTTTATTGATTTGCTGTTTGAGGTGACCTCTGCTGTAGGTACTGTGGGACTTACTCTTGGGATTACCCCTTATCTGTCGGTGCTTGGAAAGCTGGTTATTTGCGTTTGTATGTTTATTGGCAGGCTTGGGCCTGTTTCCGTTGCTGTTGCTCTAAGCTTACGGCTTGCTGCCGGCAGCTATCAGATTCATTATCCGGAGGAGAAGGTTCTTATTGGCTAACTACGGGGTTTGGGGGAGTGTAGCTCCCTCAAGGTTTTATATTCTGGTAAAGCGTTATTTTTATTTTTGGAGGGTTTTTTGTGAAAGGTAAACAGTTTGCAGTTCTTGGCTTAGGCAGATTTGGAGAGAGTATTGTTCGTCAGCTTTCGGAATATGGCTGTAATGTTTTGGCTTGTGATAACAATCAGAACATAGTACAGGAGCTTTCCTCCTATGCTACCCACGTTATTCAGGTTGATGTTACTGACGAGCATGCTATAGGTGCTCTTGGACTTGGGAATTTTGACGTGGTTGTAGTTGCTATTGGCAGTAATTTGGAGGCTACTATTATGGCTACGCTCATTGCTAAGGAAAAGGGAGCCAAGTATGTTGTAGCCAGAGCGCAAAATAATATGGAGAAAACGATTCTTGAAAAAGTTGGAGCGGACAGAGTAATTCTGCCGGAGTTTGAAATGGGTGCTAAGGTTGCAACTACCTTAGTTACTACCAACGTAATAGACTTCATCAACCTATCCGACCAATTCGGAATAGCAGAAATTGAGCCTATGGAGGACTGGGTGGGAATATCCTTAAGCAAGTCCAACATTCGTGCTAGCAGTGGACTTAATATTGTGGCTATCAAACGGGGAAAGCATATTATTGTTAACCCTCGAGCAGAGGAAGTTATTAAGGACGAGGACATACTTGTGGCTATTGGAGAAACAGTAGATATTCAACGCTACAGCGGTGGCGGAAAGGAAAAAATTAAATCCGGTGGGGTTTTTGATTTTGATTAGTATTAAAATGTTGAAGATGATAGAGGCTTTAAAAACAAATAAGGGACGGGAAAAGTATAAGTCCTTTATTGTGGAGGGCGAAAAGCAGGTAAGCCAAATACCCAAGCCTTTTACCGAGAATGGTATAGTTACGGCTTATGTTTTTTCTGAGGGCTTTGCTCAACGTTCGGATATTGAAGCTTATAAAAAAATTGCTCCCTGTTATATTGCAGGGGACAGGGAATATGACAAGCTTTCTGATACACTGGCTCCCCAGGGGGTGCTGGCTGTTTGTAGGCAGCTTGAATATAGCCATAGCCAAGTTTTAAACGGAAGCCCTGCGTTAATTGTAGTGGCGCATGAGGTCACCGACCCGGGAAATCTTGGCACAATAATTAGGACAGCCGATGCCGCCGGAGCAAGCGGATTGATTTTGACAAAGGGGTGCATCGACTGCTATAACCCTAAGGTAGTGCGTGCTGCGGCCGGCTCAATTTTTAATATTCCTTTTGTAATGGACGTTATAGTTGAAGATGCCTTTTCCTCTCTTAAAGAAAGAGGAATTAAAACAATTGCTACGCATTTGAAGGGAAAAGCATTGATTTATGACCTTAACCTTAAGGAAGATGCTGCCATTGTTATAGGAAATGAGGGTAGGGGACTGCCCGAGGAGGTTTCCCAAAGATGTAGTCTTTTGGTAAAAATACCCATGGTAGGCATGGCAGAGTCTCTTAATGCGTCTGTTGCCTGTGGGGTTATACTGTATGAGGCGGTGCGGCAGAGAGGTTTTTGCTAAGCAGTCCCAATAATCTGCAAAAATCTTCCCTATTTTTTTGCCAAAAATAATAATTATTGACTTTCAAAAAATATTAAGGTACAATGTTCCAAGCAGAATTATTCAAATTAAATGGAGGTGACATTGTTGGCTAATATCAAGTCTGCAAAAAAGCGTATTAAAGTAATCGCTAAGAAGACCTTAAGAAATAAAATGATTAAATCCCAAACTAAAACAGCCATTAAAAAGGTTTTGAATGCAGCCGCTTTAGGCTCTAAAGAGGACGCTAAGGTTGCTCTTGTTAATGCAGTTAGGGCAATTGACAAGGCTACTACTAAAGGCGTTTTCCATAAAAACAACGCTAGCAGAAAAAAATCTAGGCTTACAAAGTTTGTAAACAAAATTGGAGCTTAACATTTTAGAACTTAGAGCATAAAATATAAGCAGGGGCTTTTATTTTATGTATTAAAGCCCTTTATGGGTTTATTTAATCAGCGTGCAAGGTATTTTTTTGGGGAAAATTAAAAAAGCAACAAAAAAAGCGGCTTGCCCGCTTTTTTTGTTTTTAAAAATATGTTACGAGTATACAAAAAGGAGCAAATTAAATGGCCAACAAAAACAATGAGCTTTTAAACCAAATTCTGACAGACGTGAAAAATGACCTGGATGATGAGGAAATAATTCATCTTTTGCTGGACAAAAAGGTATCTGACAACAGCCGCAGTAAGCCACAGGACACCTTCGGCCAAAAGCT
>CAYWBF010000105.1:0-7995 GCA_964456085.1 uncultured Eubacteriales bacterium | reverse complement strand
TTTTTCGTAAACTCGGTGCTGAATCGTGACGTCTTCCTCTGCGGCGGCAGTGTTGGATTGTACTACCTTTTGGATTTTGTCTAAGCCTTCATTGATTTGGGTTATCTCGGTTACTTGGCTTTGGGTTACATCTGTTATATTGTCTATTACATCGTTTGTTTTTCTTGTGTTTTGAATAATACCCGATAGAGTTTCAGCTGTTTCCCTTGCTATTCTGTCGCCGTTTCTTACGGCTTCAATGGAGGTATCAATTAGCTCTGTAACGTCCTTGGCCGCTATTCCCGAACGGTTTGCAAGGCTTCGTACCTCCTCGGCCACAATGGAAAAGCCCTTGCCAGCCTCTCCTGCTCTTGCAGCTTCTACGGCGGCGTTTAATGCAAGGAGATTTGTTTGGAAGGCTATATCATTTATGGTTTTTATGATATTTGAAATTTTGGCAGAGGTATATTTGATGTTAACCATTGCTCTTATCATTTCGTCCATTTTTTCATTGCCCTTGTCTACCTGCTCCAAGGCGGCATTGTTTATTTTAGTAGCGTTTTGTGTGTTGTTAAAGTTTGCGGCTACATGCCTAGACATTTGCTCTGTGCCGCTCTGTAGGTCAGCGATGGCGTTAGCCTGAAAAACAGTATCCTTAGCTACCATGTCAACACCAATGTGCATTTGACTAGCACCTTGGGATACCTCCTCAGCAACCTTGCTAATAATGCTGATGGTTTGGTTTAAGGACTCGGTTATTTTCTCAAGAGAGCTTTGTATCTCAACAAAGTCACCAATAAACTCCAAACCAAGCTTAACCGTTAAATCACCCTTGGCTATATTATTAAGATAGCTTTTTATTTCGTTTATATAGTTACGAAGGGTTTCTGTAGTGCCGTTTATAGAGGTTTTTATTGGGGCAAAGTCGCCTAGGTACTCTATATCGATGTTAGCGGAAAGATTACCCTGCCTAATTTGCTCCATTACGGAGGATATACTTTTTACATATTTATCCTGTATGGTCAGCATATCATTAATATTCAGTTTAAGCAGGTTAAATTCGCCTACAAATTCCATTTCCAGCTTTTGGTTAAGCTTACCTTGGGACATTTTATTAAGGACGCTTATAGTTTCGCCCATATAGGTGCTTATTTTTGTAATGGTTTCGTTAATGGACTCCTTTATAGGAGCAAAGTCTCCTAGATAATCTATACTTATCTTAGCGCTAAAATCCCCTTCGGCTATTCTCTCCATAGTTTGGGAGATACTGCTTACATAAGCTTTTTGAGAGTGAATCATTTTATTTAGGCTTTGAGATATAACATCGTTTTCCGAGCGCTCCTCCACCTCTATTGAAAAATCACCGGCACATATTTTTTCAAGTGCTGCCGACTGGTTCTTTATACCGTCGATAACGGAGCCGAAGGCTCTTGTTAGCTCTCCTATTTCGTCTCGGGAGTTGGAGCTGACTTCTACCTTTATATCACCCTTGGAAATTTTATTTGATATTTCCACAAGGCCGGTAATGGGCTTAATTGTCCTTTTTATTAACATTCTTAAAAACAGCGATAAAAATAGTAGTATTAGTCCGCTGACTGCTACGGCCGCAGTAATTACCTCATCTCGCACCTCATTTAATTCACTTATAGGCGCAACCATTGTAACTACCCAGTTATTGTCGTAGTTATCGATTTTTATAGGCAGCGCCATATAGGTGCTTGTTTTTTTAGTAACCGTAGATTTTGCTTGGGCGGTTTGCCTTTGGCCGGAGCTAAGTGACTGCCTCATGGCTTCAGCCACAACACCGGGGGTTACGTCCTTTGCATTTTTTGTAATAAAGTCCTTGCTTGGGCTGTACACTATGTCCAGGTTTTCTGTAGCAAGGTTGGCATAGCCAGTTTTGAAGTATTTTAGGCTGGCGAAGCTTTGGGTTATATCATCGGTGGACTGGTCAACACCTATGACACCTATAAAATTGCTGTTTTTATCATACAATGGTATGCACAGGGAGGTAACAAAATGGGTAATACCATCATCCGTGACGTATTCGCTTACGGGACTTATCCACATTTTTCCCGTACGCTTTGGCACGGCATAATACTCTACCTCGGGGTCTTTTTCCGCCTCAGCCACAGAATAACTTGAAATAGACGAGCCGTTTCTGTATACATATGGGCCAAAGGTGCCTGTGCCTGTGTCCAAGGAGCCAAAATCTGTGTCAACATATTCCTGGTCGTTTCCGCCAAAGCCATTTGGAACAAACTCGCCCCATATGGCGAAAATTCTATCCTCCTGGCGAAGCATCTCCTCCATAGTTTTCATTAAGGAGGCCCTATCGTAGTCGTCGTTATTCATTCGGTCGATTATTATGGATTTTAAACTAGCAACCACAGCTTGTGAAACGGCAAACCTTTTTTGTATGAAGCTGGCAAAGTTATATGCCTTAGCTTCGGCAAGTTGAGTAGTTTGCTCCTTTAGCGTTAACGATGATATGGAAATCAATATTCCTGATAGAGCAAGCACGCTGATGAGCACCACACAAATAATGGGTAGCGACAGCTTACCAACGAGCTTCATGTTCCTTAATTTTTGCGACATGATTTCACTCCTTGCATAGGCAGTTGTATTAAAAGATTTTAAGACCTTGGGGGAGCTACACTCCCCCAAACCCCCTAGTGTCCTAGTCAAAAAAAACACCCAAAGGGTGCGTCGTTTTTGCTCTTCCTAAATATTCGCCTGTTCTTGTGTCGATTTTAATTTTGTCACCGATATTTACAAATAACGGAACGTATACTGTTGCGCCTGTTTCTACTGTGGCAGGCTTGGTCGCGCCTTGGGCGGTGTCACCTTTAAAGCCTGGCTCTGTTTCTTCAATAAGCAGCTCTACAAAGGTAGGAGGCTCTATACCGAAAACACTGCCGTTGTGGGAAAGGATTTTTACCATCTCGTTTTCCTTAACGAATTTTAAGGTATCGCCTACGTCTGATGCGTTAAGAGCGGATTGCTCAAAGGAGGAAGTATCCATAAAGTGATAAAGCTCGCCGTCGTTGTATAGGTATTGCATATCGCTTCTATCAATGTGCGCCTTTGGCATTTTTTCAGTAGGTCTGAAGGTACGCTCAACTATTCCGCCGGAAACAAGGTTTCTTAGCTTTGTACGCACAAAAGCGGCTCCCTTACCTGGTTTAACGTGTTGAAAGTCAATTACTACAAAAATATCTCCGTCTACCTCAACGGTAGCACCGTTTCTAAACTCACTTGCTGAAATCATTAATTTTCCTCCTGAATTTGAAAATATTGTAATGCTAAAATATAGCTTAGGTATCCAAAGCCGCAAACCTGCCCAACACAAACGGGGGCAATTACGGAGTTTATACGAAATTCCTCTCTGCTATGTATGTTAGAGAGGTGTACCTCCACTGTTTTTATGGAGACTGCCGCAAGGGCGTCTCTTATAGCATAGCTGTAGTGGGTGAAGGCCCCTGGGTTAATTATTATGCCGTCAACCTTTTTGTGATAGCAGTCTTGAATATGATTAATTATTTCGCCCTCAAGGTTTGACTGAAAAAAGCTGACTTTTATGCCAGCGGCATCAGCAGCCTTTTGAAGCTCCCCATTTATTTCCTCCATGGTCATTGTGCCGTATACCGACTTTTCCCTTATACCCAAAAAATTTAGGTTTGGGCCATGGATAACACATATGTCCTTCATAATACCTATCCTTTAAAAGCAATATTAAAATGCCATAAACGCATTTTTGTTTCTGCGAAAAAGTAAGCTGCATGTTCAGTAGAGGTAGGGTTTCTACCGTCCAAAGCTTCTAATAATTCTTATTAGCTCATAAGCGGATTCCTCTACCGTATACCCTTCTACATTAAAGGTTATGTCGGAATATTTTTTATAAAGTGGCTCACGCTCAGACAGAAGCCTGTCTATTTCAAGGTGTCTGTCAGGCACGTTAAGGTCGGGACGATTGGCAAGCTTTTTAGTGTGTTCATATAGCCGTTCTTTGGGTACAGATAAAAAAACGATTAGGCCGTTGGTTTTTAAAAGCCGCATGTTTTCAGGGTTAAGCACCACGTCGCCTCCTGTTGCTATGAGACAATTGTTCTTATGTGCAACGACCTTTATAACCTTGGATTCTTGTTCATGGAAATAGTTTTTTGAATACTTGCTGTAGATTGAAGAAATGGTCATGCCATTAAGCCTTTCTACCTCCCTGTCGGTGTCAATAAAGCTAAGACTTTGCCACTTTGCAAGCTTTTTTCCTATGGTTGTTTTTCCGCAGCCCATAAAGCCGATTAAAACAATATTATTCTTTTTATTTCTTTTTTTATTCTGTTTCATTTTCAGAGTGACGGGGATTTCTGCCTACAATAACGGCAGCCTTTGTAATGCTGGCTATTATGTCAACCTCAAACTGACGCTGAACAGCCAAAAGCTTTGTATAAATCTGACCCTTTCGTGTTACCACATATTTTGGCGGAAGGGCGTTAAGAGCGATTGCCGTAATATCTAATTTACATTTATCACAGGTGCAGCACTTAATATCCTTTAAAATAGAATCAATCATATCTGTAACACATTCTTCCATATAATTCTTAAGAACAGATAACATATAAACACTCCCTTTATAAATTACTTATGTCATTGTTTTAAAATTAGTGGCACATATTTTCAGAATCCCACACAGTTAATGTGGGTTTCTAAAGACAATGTGACACTTATTTCTGAACAATCACTTAGTGATTAGAAATAATCCCTTTAAATGCGCTTTTTTTGCTCCTTAATTTCTACCCTTCCGGCGCCCCCCAGGTTAACGGTAATGTCCACGGCATAGCCGGATGTTTCTAGTGCAATAGTACAGGCATCGGTTGTGGTGCCCTTAGAAGAATAGTTCACAGTCTTTCCCGAGGCATTAACACTTTTAAGCTTAACCCCATCTGAAAGCCTTACGGTTTTAACCACTGCATAGGTAGTGTAGCCTGGCTTTTTTCTTCTTAAGGAATAGTAATTATCCCTCTCGTTAAAAAGAAGCTGGTAGGAGGTTTTCTCGTAAAGAGCCATTCGCTGGGCGTACCGCAAATCACTTCTAATCTGCACAGATGCCTTGTAAAGACGCTTCTGCTCAACAGCCGCAGCAGACATAGACACCACGGCAAAAAAAATGGAAATTACACCAATCACCAAAACAAGCTCAATCAGCGTAAAGCCCCTTTTGCTAAGCATAACCCCCCCTTTTAGGGACAGCTTGAAAATAAGTTGTACACTACATTTTTAGAAATCCACTTGAACCATGTAGGATTCTGAAAATATGTACAACTAATTTCCAAGGAATCCCTAATTGCAATTCCGTAAAAATTTGTAAAGGAACCCCAAATTGCTTTTTTATATTATAATAGCTTTGTGGCGTTTCTGCAAGAAGCTTTGAATGAATTTGTGATTTTTATGGTTTGAAAAAATATTGTGTTTTGATTATTGCCGAAATAATTGTTATATATTTGATGCAATTGAAAAAATCAGCTGTTATAATAGGATTGGGCGGATTACGGCCGTAAAGGCTTTTTTAAAAGTCAAGGGACGCAAAAAAATATTTTCCCCTCACTCAATTTGGTTCTCTCTAAGTTTTCGTCAGTATAATGTAATAGAAGGCTGATGAAAGCGTGAGGGGAAAATATTTTTTAAAGCTTGGCTTCGCTCACCCTTGACTTTTAAAAATTTTTGCGCCCGATAATATAGGTAAAAATGGATCGGGGCGGACGGGAAGTTTACAGAAACTGTTATTCCTTTCCGCCCCTTCTTCTGATATTGTGGCGCAAAAACCGCCTCCCCTGGTTGCGAAGCAAAAGTTTCGCAGTGGGAAGCGCTGAAGGTTTTCTTCTATGCAAAAAAAGCCAGCCGGCGCAAGCGCCGGCTGGTCAATTATGGTGAGAAGCGGTCTTAATACAAGCTCTTTGTTCCGTTAGCAGAGCATTTTTTTAAACCTTATCCATGAACTCAGCAGTAAAAAAGCTTTTACGGAAACTCCCCCTCTCTTTCCAAACATCTTCACCAGCCCCCTCAAAAAAAAGGGCAGCTATCTTCATTTATAATTTGTAATCAAAGTGCTTTACCGGCTTTACGCCGCATAAATAAAAGGTACAAATTACACAACCCAAAAATGAAAGGAGCAAATCATGAGAAATTTTAGTTTTAACCAAGAGAACTTCAACAACGACGCCGTAGTAGCATTATACTTAGAGGACACCCCCCTAAACCTACCCGACCCCCAAACAAAAGACCTTCACGCCAAGCTCACCGCCTGCAACATGCTGCCCAAGGACAAGTACGCAATACAAGCCACCGTACTATGGGAAAATGAAAAGCCAATCAACGTTATTTTCGTAAGCTTAGGAAGCAAGGAGGCACTAACCGCCGATGTCGCCAAAAGAGCCTGCTACATAGGCATAAAAAAAGCCCAAGCCTTAGCCAAAGGCGGAAACGCCACTCTCTCCGTACCTAATGGACTTCCTTCCTATATATGTAGAAAATTTGGAGAAGGCTGTATGGACGCTACCTACAGCTTCGCAAAATATAAACCAGCAAGGGTAAAGCCTCTGGCGTACATTAATATCACTTGCGAGGATAGCGCCATATGTAGTATTTCCGACGGTCTATCCCTAGGAAGCTGCGTTGCTATTTCAAGAGATTTGATTAACGAGCCTGCAAACGTAATGACACCATGGGAGCTTGCCAGCAGAGTAACAGCTCTTGGCAAAGAAAACGGTTTTGAGGTTACACTTTGGGACAAGGAAAAAATTGTGGAGGAAGGCATGGGGGCATACTATGCCGTTGCTAAGGGCAGCAAAAATCCGCCATATGTAATTTTTATGAAATACTTAGGTGACCCGGATTCTAAGGAGATTACAGGGCTGGTAGGCAAGGGGCTTACCTACGACAGCGGCGGCTACTCCCTTAAAAAGACAGAAAACATGCTAACCATGAAAAGCGACATGAGCGGCGGCGCAGCTGTAATAGGCACAATGTGCTATCTGGCGCAATCCAAAGTAAAGGCAAACGTGTGCGCCATAATTGCCGCTTGCGAAAATATGATTTCCGGTGAGGCATATAAGGCTGGGGACGTAGTAACCTCTATGGTTGGAAAAACCGTAGAGATAATAAACACCGACGCAGAAGGCAGACTTACACTTATAGATGCCGTATCGGCCATTATTAAGGAATACAACCCATACAGAATAATAGACGTTGCAACACTAACAGGAGCAAGCGCCGCCGCCCTAGGCAGAAGGTATGCCAGCGCTCTTTCCAACAGCGATGAGGAATGGGAAACTCTATGCAAAGCCTCCAAGCTATCCGGCGAAAAGGTATGGCGTATGCCTTTAGACGACTGCTATAGAGAAATGTACAGCTCAAACATAGCCGACTTCAAAAACGGCGGTGGCCCATATGGCGGCTGCATAACCGCTGGAATGCTTGTAGGAGAATTTGTACAGGATAAAAAATGGATACATATAGATATTGCAGGGATGGCATTTTGTGATGACGACGGGCACTGGTGCGCCGTAGGCGCTACAGGATTTCCAGTTGCGCTTTTGTGTAATTACATAAATATGGGGAAGGTTGAATGTAAATAGGGCATAAATTACTTGTTTTCAACATAAAACGCAAAAAAAACACACCAAAAAGTCTTTCGGACTTTTAGTTGTGCTTTTTTGCTGTACTTATAATTTTGAGAATTGAATTTAATTTTAAATATTCCAAAAGCTAGCTCTGGATAGGTTTTACCCCAGTTCAAATATCTCAGTTTCTTATACAGCTTTGGAATTTTTCTAAGTGTCTTTTATAATATATTGTAAAAGTCATTCCAAAGGCTGTGCCGGCTATAAGAAGCTGCCTTCTAAGAGGGGGTTAGAAATAGTTACCGAAAAAGTATTTGTAATTGAAGCAGTCATTTTTATGGGTGCTGCATAGGATTAGTAGCTCAAATGTACCAGTGCCTGTTCAACCTCTTAATAC
>CAYWBF010000104.1:0-8029 GCA_964456085.1 uncultured Eubacteriales bacterium | reverse complement strand
TAGTCGGATTTTTTTAGTCTATCCTTATAAAAAGGAAGGTGATGCACAGGAACGTAGTTCACCTGAACAAAAATATCGCTATCCCTTAAATAATTAAACAGCTGGGTTCGCTTGCCTTCGTCTTTAACTAGCAGCGGATATAGGTGATAGGAATTTACGTTACCTTCTACGTTATCAAAGGTAGTTGACCGCCCAGGGGTAATCAAGCTTTCTCTAAGCACCTCGGTAGCGGATAGCTCCCTGTCATATATTGCGGCAATTTCGTTTCTTCTTTTAATAGAAGCATCTATCCGTGATAACTGGCTTATGCCCAATGCGGCTTGAAAATCCGTCAGCCTGTAATTATAGCCTAGGCTTTGCATTTCGTAGTACCATGGGCCTGGGCTTTCGTGCATTAGCTTAGGGTTTTTAGTTATGCCATGGGTTCTGAACATAAGAAGCTTTTCATAAACCTCCCTGTTGTTTGTCAGCACCATGCCACCTTCGCCTGTGGTGACATGCTTTAAAGCATGGAAGGACAGACACGCTGCATCTGCATAGTCACAAACCCCTAAGCCGCCCCTTTTTGCTCCAAAGGCGTGGGCAGCATCGTGAATTATTTTTATACCCCTTGGCTTAGCAATATCGTACAACACCTTAAAATCTACCATCATACCGCCGTAGGATACAGGAGTTATTGCGCTTGTTTTATCAGTAATGGCTTCTTCTACCTTGGAAATGTCCAGATTGTAGGTTTCCTTGTCTATATCCGACAGCACAGGTGTCGCCCCAATATATACACCTGCATTCGCCGATGCCACAAAGGTTATGGGTGAGGTTATAAATTCCTCACCTTCATTAATCAACGCAGCGTATGCACCATGAAGCGCCGCCGTACCGTTGCAAAATGCAACTGCATATTCTGCTCCATGATACTCCCTTACCTTTTTTTCAAAAATGCCAATGGCTTCACCCTGAGTAATAAGCTGGGATTTAAGCGCCTCCGCTACAGCGTTTATATCCTCCTCCGTAATATACTGGGTAGAATAGGGTATTTGATTCAAGCTACTCATCTCCATTTTCTAAAAAGCCTTTAATAATATTTTCTGCACCAGCCGATAAATATAGGCTGTCCATACAATTTATCATGGCTTGCCGTCTGTCTTGGGTAAGCTCCCGTAGTTTTTGCGAAAGCTCCTCCTCTAGGCTTACCCCCTGTGAAATATCTGCCTTAAACGCAAATCCCCGTTCTGTCATTTCCTTTATATTGTGCTCTTGGTTTTGCGCCACGCAAAATAAAATAGAAGGAAGCTTCATTTGAATTATTTCGTTTGTAGTTTGCCCCGAGGCTGAAATGGCTACGTCGCAATTTTTCATAAGCTCCGCCATTTCTTCAGCAGAGGCGCTAAAAATAATTTTTGTGTTTTCTCCCTGCATGGCAAAAATATTGTCTGGGTCGGAAAATCCCTTTCCTACAATAATTATTTTTTCAGCTGAATAGTTTTCCAAAGCCTTAAGAATAGTAGGGGTTAGGTTCAACGGGTCGGTTGCCCCCATTGTTATTAGCACCCTCTTTATTTCTTTGGAAGCAATTCTGTTAAACCTTTTATTTAAAAATTCCTTCCTTAGAATAATGTACCTAGAGCCAAGAAGATATTTTACGCCGCTGCTCTTTTTAATAGGTAAGCTGTTTCCATAAAGGGTCGGGTTAACGACAACTCCCCTTTCAAAGGTTCCGCTGCCTTGGTCATCTATCCACAAAACCCTATCAAAGCTGCTTGCAATAATCTCCAGCGCTCCCTCTCTAGCCAAATATGAATCCACCACAGCACAAACCGTTTCCTTATCTTTATAAAGCTCAACGGCCTTTCTGGTATCCACAATCCAATTAAACAACTCATACTCATACCCCTTAAGAATACCCTCAACAGAGCTTTCCTCCATTTTGGTACGAGCCTCGTATATACAAAACAAGGGGGCTACACCCCAAGCCAAAAGCTGGTCATACAACGCCTTGCAGCGCTCAATATGACCAAAGCCGTGAGTAAGCCCACCTTCTGTAAAAATTAAACACTTCATTAACTTACACGCCTTCCCCGGGCGGCTAACAGGAGGGTTTATACTCCTTTAATATTTCAGCCGCCCTGTGTATATCCTGCATTTCTAAAACCTTAACCGCTTCTTCGATTTCTTCCTCCATTGTTAAAAATACCTTTTTCTGAACAATCTGGTCGTTAATTAACAACAGCCACGGCTTTTCGGAAAAAAGCCTAATTATATCTCGACTTTCAAAAAAATTATTCTTCTCATAAAGATAGTCGTAAATAGCGGATATTAAAACGTAGTCCTCCTTAGTATCAAGGGTGGCACGAATATGTGGAGCCTTAAGGCTGTCATTGTCCGGCCTGCCCTGAAAGCTGCCGATTTTGAATTGTTCGGGATAATATTTATAGAAGTAAGTGGTTACATGCTCTAGTTGGAACTTTTCTGTAGCGTTTTCAAAGGCTTCCTTCAGTGCGGCAAAGCTGAAAACCTCTGCATCAACACCATGGATAAAATATTTCTCCAGCGTATTCGAGCAGTAGTCATATCCCCCCTCTATATGAAACCGAATCAAATCGTCCATCACCTTATAATCCAAGCAAGGACAATCCCCAGTAATACGCACACAGGTATCTACTCCATGCTGTATAGCCGCATAGTAATACCTAGATAAGACATTGTCACAATCTCCTCTGAAAAAGCTCACGCCTTCCTTTTTGGCTACGTCAACTATTCTATCGTCTAGGGGATCCTCAGTTGTGGCGATGATTATGATGCCCTTGCCCATGAAGGCGCTTTGCTTAATTCTGCGGATTATCTGCTGCAAGACCGTGATTTCGCTGTTATAGGGAAGCTTTAGCAAAACCTTTTCCTTTAATCTTGCAGAGGAGGTTCTGGCTTGAACAATAAAGCCTATTTTCATTTGACTACCTTCTTTTCGTTATAGCACTTCCAAAAACATTCGGAAATTCTTAAGCACGCAGATTTTCCGTTATTTTCGTTAATTGCTCTAGTATTTAATTAACTTAAGTTGTTCCTTTAGCTCCTCAACGCTTAACCAACTGTCGTTCGTGGAGGAATTATACTCAAACCCGTAGGACAGCTGTTTCCCACCGGGTAGAACTAGATGCCGTTTGCCGTCTAAATATTCGTATGGATATATTATAAAATGCCGGTCATACTCAAAAGTAAACATGCTATCCTCTTTGGTAATCATGGCTTCGTGAAGCTTTTCCCCCGGACGTACACCTACCTCTTTTAGAGTAGCCTCGGGTGATATTGCCTTGGCAAGGTCAGTTACCTTAAAGGATGGTATCTTGGAAATATAGGTTTCTCCGCCCTTTGCCTCCTCTAATGCCTTAAACACCAGCTTTACACCTTCCTCAAGGGTGATGTAAAACCGAGTCATCCTAAAATCTGTAATAGGAAGCTCCTTGCTGCCATGCCTAACCAACTCTTGAAAAAACGGAATAACAGAACCTCTGCTGCCTGCTACGTTTCCATAGCGTACCACGGAGAAAACCGTACCCTTACCACCTGTATAGGCGTTTCCGGTAATAAACAGCTTGTCCGAAACCAGCTTTGTACCGCCGTAAAGGTTAATAGGATTTACTGCCTTATCCGTCGAAAGAGCAACTACCTTTTTAACCCCTGTGTCAATGGCGGCGTCCACAATGTTCTGCGCCCCATAAATATTTGTTTTAATAGCTTCAAAGGGGTTATATTCACAGGTAGGCACCTGCTTCATTGCAGCACCATGGATTACATAGTCAACTCCCACAAATGCACGCATAAGCCGCTCTCTGTCTCTTACGTCACCGATAAAAAACCTAAAGGTTCTTTCCCTGCCGGGATATTTTTCAAAAAGCTCTTTTCTTAATTCGTCCTGCTTAAATTCATCTCTGGAATATATTATGATTTTTTTTGGCTTGTAGCTGTCCATTATCATCTGGGTGAATTTCTTACCAAAGGAGCCAGTCCCTCCGGTAATCAAAATAACCTTATCGTTTAGCAAGTTAAAACTCCTTATAATTATAAATTTTTCAAAGCAAAGGCTAGCTGCTCTGGGCATGAGGTACCCTTTGCGCCGCACTTTACTCCGGTAAGAGCAGAAATAACACGGTCAACCTCCATGCCTTCAACAAGTCGTGCAATTCCCTTGCCGTTACCGTTGCAGCCGCCGGAAAAGCTTACACTTTTAACCACGCCGTCCTCCACAGAAAAAGTAACTCTTCTTGCACAAACGCCGTTAATCTCTACAGTTCTCTCCATTTTAATACCCCCATATTATCTTATATATTTATTAAGTACGTTTTCTATATGAATCTCATTATTGCTGTTTTCTTTAATCGACTCCTCGGGGTAAAGCTCCCATTCCTCAATATGGGTGGTTAACGCTTCCGGCTCAAGTATAACAAGCTCCCCAAGAGATTCCATTTCCAGCATGACACCGTTTGTGTAGGCTTCAAAGCAGCATCCGTTGTCGGGATAATTCCCACCCTCTACCGTCTCAAAGAATTTGAAGAAAATCTGCCCCTTGTTAAAATATGCCGCATAGCCTGCTTCGTTGTTGTAGCCGAACTTAAAAGGATTAGCCATATCCTGGTGTTGCTTTATTGTAATAAATTCTTTCCCAAAATACACCCTTTTATCACTCATGTCGGTATATTCCCAAAATGCAAAGCTTCTGTTTGGCAGGTATCCTGTCTCGCCCTTAGGCTGTGGACAAACCAAAACACCACCGGCGTCAACCATAGTTATACACCAAGGCGCAAGTGTAATATCCCAAACCCCACAGTTTTTAATTGTATGCTCCAAAAGGACGTTTGAGCTGTCCTCATTTAATTTAACGGTAAGTATTTTTTGAATATTATTAACTCTTTCAACAGGAGCGGTGAACCTTACGCCCCCCTCTATCTCCTCAAACATAACAGGCTCGTTGTCAGGGTAATAGCAGCGTGGCAAAACCTCCGGACTAACCCATATTCTATGTCCGCCGTAAAGGGTAAGCACGTCCTTGCCGAATACGTCCAAGCATTCATCAAGCGGCTTTTTCTTTTTATCCTGGTAAAGCATATTTTCCATGCCTACTAGAGAAAAATGTATAACCCTGGGGCCATAGTCCAGCGTCACAAGAAGCTCCACAATTCCGTTAGTTAGCTTAATACAGTTACCAAATACAGAATCCGCTACCTTGCTTAACTCCACCTTTGACATCTAAATACCTCCCAAATACCATGTGGGCGTGTTTTTTCACCCACATTCGCTTATTGCTTCAATTATAATATGTATTTTTGAATAATTCAATAGATTGGTGAATTTATACAAAACTTTTGATTTATTCTAGTTTTAATATTAATTGGATTTGACTTTTGTTTATATTTTTAATAAGATACTATAGAATATGTATATTTGGGGGAATATTTATGTTAAAAAAGCTTACTAGCTTTGGAATATACTTAATATTATTGATTAGCATTAACAGCGTAGTATTTGCTAAGCCTGTAGAAAATGGTACGGTAGTACGCACCGCAGCTCAAGCCGAGACTGTATTTAAGCAAATTATTGAAAACCTGCAAAGCAATGTGATTCTTAAATCTGCTGGAGGATTAGACCTAGCTAAGGAATTTGAAGCTTATTGGGATAAGACCGTTAATTTTGATGTCCAGTCCTATAGCTGTAAATATTCTGGAAACACCTATAATTTTTCTATAACCTACAATGAGGAAGCTTTAGCCCTTCGTGCCTTAAAAAATAACGACCCTATTCCACTTTCACCTAAAGGAAAATATATTTATACCGAGGTTAAGAAGATTTCTGAGGAAATAATCAAAAAAGACATGACAGACTATCAAAAGGTTAAAGCTATTCATGATTACTTAGTGCTTAACACAGCATATGATGAGGAAAATTTAAAGAAGGGTACTATACCTAAGGATTCCTACAGCGCCTATGGGCTGCTGAAAAACCGCAGAGCAGTATGTCAAGGTTATGCACTGGCATTTAAGCTGTTTCTTGAGTACCATGGAATTGAAGCATATATAGTAGATGGTACAGGCAACGGGGACGAACACGCTTGGAACAAAATCAAGCTGGACGGTCAATACTACAACGTTGACGTAACATGGGACGACCCAGTTCCCGATAAAAAGGGCGAGGTATCCTATTCGTACTTTAATATAAGCGACGAAATGCTTGCTGCCGACCATAGCTGGGATAAGGCAGCTTATCCAAAGGGTGAGGGCACAAAATATTACTACTACAATTACGAGATTAAAAGCACACAGGCCGCTACAGCCGCTCAGTTTGATGAGGAGCTTTTAAGTGCCTTAAAACGTAAGGATACTGAAATCGCTATTAATGCTGCTTTTGATATTGACGAAAGCTTTGCAGCTGCTCGCATGAAAAATGCTGCAAGGAAATTAAATATTGGGCTGTCATATTATTATAAGGTTGTGGGCAAGGTTGCCATATATAACGTAACCTACAAATAGAAAAAAATCCCGTCGGATTAAACCGGCGGGATTTTTTATGCTTACGGTAGTTATTTCGCTACCTCTATAGCCTTCTTAAGTGCTACGTCACTCTTCATTAAATTAATATCAAGCTTTAGATTTATTACGTTCATAATTGCAGAGGTTATAAGGTTACTGGAATCAATACCCGATTCATCAGCAATCTTCTTTAAGGCTTCCTTTGTTGGGGCGTCATAGCTTCCGTTAATTTCTAGCTTAGTGCCGTTAAGATATACCAGCACCTTTTTAAGCTGCTCAATAAGCCTTGGATTAGGGGTATTCATTTTATCGAAGGTAATTTCTTCTGTAATAAATCCGGGATAATCTACCTCAATGTCCGGCTTAACCCCTACCCCATGAAGCTTTTTACCGTCTTTTCTCAGAACCTCCGCAGAGGTTATAGTGTAGTAGCGGTTATCCTCAATTTTGTTAACCTCCTGCGATATGCCCTTGCCGTAGGAGGTCTTGCCTATTACCGTAGCCTTTGCGGAGTCTTGTAGACACATAGCGATTACCTCCGCCGCAGACATTGTGTTGCTGTCAATGATTACAAATATTTTTTCAAAGGGTGCTTTATCTAAGGTGGAGCTTACCTTTGTAATGGCTCCCGAATAGTTTTTAAACAGATACAATGTGTCATTTGGAATAAGCTGGCGCAAAATATCCGTTGCCACATTTACATAACCGCCAAGATTGCCTCGCAAGTCAATGATTATTTTGGAAACGCCCTCACCCTTAAGCCTCTCTACAACTGTTTTAAAAATCTCCGCTGTATCATCATTTATTTCAGGAATGGCAATATATCTGGTTTTGTTGTCAGGGGCGGCACCCTCAAGGATATTTTCAACCTTGCTTACAATTACTGATTCTCTCGTTATGTCACCACGTTCAACAGCTATGTCTACCTCCTTGCCCTCTCTTAAAACCTTTAAAGCTATTTTAGAGCTGGGGCTGTTTTTTATTAATGCTGTGCCTGCATCGGCTGGTAAGCCCTTTGTTGAGGTTCCGTTAATTTGTATGATTATATCCTTTGGAAGCAGTCCGGCTTTTTCTGCTGGGCTGTTTACAATTGTACGCACTATCTCTAGCTGTCCATTCTTGTTTAAGCTTACTATCACCCCTACCCCTTGGATTTTTCCGGTTATGGCTTCGGTAAAGCTTTCTGCCTGGTCGTTTACCATGTAGTTACTGTATTTATCCAATATGTCAAAAACGCCGTACAGTGCAGCGTCCATTATTTCCTCCTCGGATAATTCCCTGCCTATAAATTTTGTCCTTACCTCGTCCAATATGTATGCAAAATCCAGAATGCTAACTTCAGCAAGTGCTTGGGTTGCCAACGAAAATGTAAAAATCACAGCCAGCAAAAGCGCTGTAAGCTTAGTTTTCATGCTTGTCCTCCTCTAGTATTAAAAAATTGGCTGCCCGTAGGCAGCCTTTTATTTTTCCCTAACGATATTTGAAAACTGTATTTTACTACTAGATATAGCCCA
>CAYWBF010000103.1:0-8046 GCA_964456085.1 uncultured Eubacteriales bacterium | reverse complement strand
CAAAAAGCTGTTTATCGACCATAATATAGCCTCCATTCAAGAATATATTGACGCTAAAACCCTGGAAAAATACGATGCCATTGATATAAACGTGTACCAATCAAATATATTCCACACCAAAATGCTTATTAAAGAGGTTGACCTGCAAAACTACCTGTTTAATACCGACGTATACGAGCTTCCCCCAAAAACAAGGCTTAAAATCACTAACAGCCTGCGTCGGGAAATGATTGAGATTTTTAGCGGAACTAATGTTTATCAGAACTAAGTGATTACTTCGGAATTAGTGGAACACATTTTTAGAATGCCACACGGTTCAAGTTGGTTTGTCAAAATGAAATGTGACACCTATTTCTAAACAATCACTGAGGGCAGAAAGGGAGGGAAAATTTAATGAACTCTCAAAGCAAGATGCCTATTTACGAGGCGTTACAAAGCTTTAAGGAAATGCGTATTGTGCCCTTTGACGTACCTGGGCATAAGAGAGGCAAAGGAAATAAGGAGCTTACAGACTTTTTAGGCGAAAAGTGCTTGACTGTTGACGTAAACTCCATGAAGCCTTTGGATAATCTGTGCCACCCTGTGTCTGTCATAAAGGAAGCAGAGGAGCTGGCAGCGGAAGCCTTTGGGGCGCAAAGCGCCTTTTTTATGGTTGGAGGTACAACCTCAAGCGTCCAAGCAATGATTTTTGCCGCCTGCAAAAGAGGCGAGAAAATAATTTTGCCCAGAAACGTCCACAGAAGCGTTATTAACTCTCTAATTATTTCAGGGGCTACCCCTGTTTACGTTAACCCGGATACTAATCAGCAACTTGGCATTGCGCTTGGTATGTCTATTACCGATATTCAGGAAGCAATTACTGCCAATCCTGATGCCAAGGCTATTTTGGTAAACAATCCTACCTACTACGGCATATGCTCTAACCTTAAGGCAATAACAGAGCTTGCACATAGGCATAATATGATGGTTTTGGTTGACGAGGCTCACGGTACTCATTTTTACTTTGGCAAGGGCTTACCTGTATCTGCTATGGCAGCCGGAGCTGATATGGCATCAGTAAGTATGCATAAATCCGGCGGCTCCTTGACCCAAAGTTCCTTTTTGCTTACAAACAAGAGGGTTAACCCAAATTATGTGCGGCAAATCATAAACCTAACCCAAACCACCAGCGGCTCTTACCTGCTGCTGGCGAGCTTGGATATTTCAAGAAAAAATCTAAGCTTAAACGGTGTAGAGATTTTTAATAATGTAATCAAAATGGCTCAATATGCCCGTGATGAAATAAACATCATTGGTGATTACTACGCATATTCAAAGGAGCTTATAAACGGAAATTCCATTTTTGATTTCGATGTAACCAAGCTGTCTGTAAATACCTTAGACATCGGCCTTGCCGGTATAGAGGTTTATGATATTTTGCGTGATGAGTATGACATTCAAGTAGAGTTTGGGGATATTGGTAACATTCTTGCCTATGTCTCCGTAGGCGACAGGCAAAAGGATATTGAGCGGCTTGTAAGCGCACTGTCTGAGATTAAGCGGCTTTATAAAAAGGATAAGGCTGGAATGTTAAAGCATGAATATATTAGCCCACAGGTTGCTATAAATCCTCAGGAAGCTTTTTACGGCTCTAAGGAATCGCTGCCCCTTGATAAAACCTTAGGGCGTGTTTGCGGCGAGTTTGTAATGTGCTACCCTCCCGGCATACCTATACTTGCTCCGGGAGAAGAAATAACCGGGGAAATTATTGAGTATATTAAATATGCAAAGGCCAAGGGCTGTTCTATGACCGGCCCCGAGGATATGGCCATTAACAATATAAACGTAATAAAGGGAGGACTATAATGGAGCTGTGGTATTCCGAAAAGCATACTAAAAACGTTAAGCTCTCCATAAAGGTGGACAAGCAGCTTTATAGCGGACAAAGCGATTTTCAGAGGATTGATGTTTTTCAGTCCAAGGAATTTGGAAGGTTTTTAACCTTGGACGGCTACATGATGCTTACGGAAAAGGACGAATTCATTTACCACGAAATGATAACCCATGTGCCAATGGCTGTTCACCCCTCTGTACAAAGGGTGCTTGTTATAGGTGCCGGAGACGGCGGAGTTATACGGGAGCTGGCACGGTATAAGGATATAGAAAATATTGATTTAGTTGAAATAGATGAAATGGTTGTTGAGGTTTGTAAGGAATTTCTGCCCCAAACCGCCTGCGCCTTCAAAGATGAGCGGCTCTCCATTTATTATCAGGACGGCTTGAAGTTCATTCGGAAGTGTCAAAATGAATATGATTTGATTATTGTAGATTCCACTGACCCCTTTGGCCCCGGTGAGGGGCTTTTTACAAAGGAGTTTTACGGAAACTGCTATAAGGCGCTTCGTGATGACGGTATAATGGTTAATCAGCACGAAAGCCCCTTCTACGACGGTGATGCTATGGCTATGGGCAGGGCGCACAAGCGTATTGTAGAATCCTTTAGTATCAGCAGAGTTTATCAAGCCCACATACCCACCTACCCCTCTGGACACTGGCTGTTTGGGTTTGCTTCAAAGAAGTATCACCCCATAAAGGATTTACGGGCAAAGGAATGGAACAAGCTTGAAATAAAAACAGGCTACTACAACACAAAGCTTCACAAGGGAGCCTTTGCCTTGCCAAACTATGTTGAGGAGCTGCTGCGAAATGTTGAATAAGGCCGGCTTTGATGGATTTATAGGCTGTGACAAGGAGTACGGAGAATCGGAAATTGTAATTTTCGGCGCACCCTTTGACGGAACAACGTCCTATCGCCCGGGCACAAGATTTGCCCCAAGAGCAATTAGAGGGGAATCCTACGGTATTGAAACCTACAGTCCTTATCAAGATAAGGATTTGACTGATGCCTTCGTATTTGATGCCGGAGATTTGGAGCTTCCCTTTGGGAATACTGAAAGGGCGCTTGATGAAATCCAAAGCATGACCACGAAGATAATTAGTGACAAAAAAATCCCCTTAATGCTTGGTGGAGAGCACTTGGTTACGCTTGGGGCTATTAGGGCTATGCATGAGAGATACTCTGATTTGCACATACTTCATTTTGATGCTCATACAGATTTAAGAGATGATTATTTGGGAGAAAAGCTTTCCCACGCTACAGTAATCCGCAGGTCATGGGATATTTTGGGTGACGGAAGAATTTTTCAGCTTGGTATACGTTCCGGTGAAAAAAGCGAGTTTGAGTTTGCCAGAGAGCATACCTTTTTAAATAAATTTAATTTGGATTGTATAGATGAAGTAATTTCAAAGCTTATGGGTAAGCCTGTGTATTTCACTTTGGACTTAGATGTGCTTGACCCCTCCATTTTTCCGGGAACAGGTACGCCGGAGGCTGGTGGTGTAAGCTTTACAGACTTGCTGTCTGCAATAATAAAAATAGGCAAGCTGCAAATTGTCGGCTGTGATATGAACGAGCTGTCCCCAACCTATGACCAATCGGGAGTTTCTACAGCGGTTGCTTGTAAGGTTTTACGGGAACTTTTGCTGTCTTTAAGTAAATAGACCTCTTCTGAAACCTCATGCCACCGTATTTGCGGCTATTTTTCCGCCATACTTCGTCAGCCGCTCCTAGCATACTTTCTTCGAGTATGCGTCGTCGCGGCTTCCTCGTATGACGAAAAAATATCTCGCAAATCCGGCGACAGCAGGTTTCAGAAGAGGCCTAATAACGGATATTAAGGAGGAATAAACATGGGAAAAGCTTTAATTATAGGCTGTGGCGGCGTAGCCAGCGTGGCTATTCACAAATGCTGCCAAAACAGTGAACTTTTTGAAGAAATAATGATTGCAAGCCGTACCAAGAGTAAGTGTGATGATTTAAAGGCTAAGCTTGATGGTGGGAAAACGAAGATTCATACTGCCCAAGTAGACGCTGATAATGTTGATGAGCTTGTTGCACTCATTAACAGCTTTAAGCCGCAGGTTGTGCTTAATCTTGCCCTACCCTACCAAGACCTTACCATAATGGAGGCATGTCTTGCCACAAAAACCCATTATGTAGACACAGCCAACTATGAACCACTTGATACGGCGAAATTTGAATATAAGTGGCAATGGGCATATAGAGAAAAATTTGAAAAGGCAGGCATTACCGCACTCCTTGGCAGCGGCTTTGACCCGGGGGTTACAGGCGTGTTTTCTGCCTATGCCCTTAAGCATCACTTTGATGAAATACATTATATAGATATTTTAGACGCAAACGCCGGCGACCATGGCTATCCTTTTGCTACAAACTTTAACCCGGAGATAAATATTAGAGAGGTTACTGCAAATGGCAGCTATTGGGAAAACGGACAGTGGGTTGAAACAGAGCCTATGGAGATTAAGAGGGTTTATAACTTCCCGGAAATCGGCGAAAAGGATATGTACCTACTTCACCATGAGGAGCTGGAGTCTTTAGCCTTAAATATTAAAGGGATAAAGCGCATACGCTTCTTTATGACCTTTGGGCAAAGCTATCTAACCCATTTAAAGTGTCTGGAAAACGTAGGTATGACCTCCATTGAGCCTATAGAATTTGAGGGCAAAAAAATAGTTCCACTCCAGTTTTTAAAGGCTGTGCTCCCCGACCCTGCAACTCTTGGGCCAAGGACTAAGGGCAAAACAAATATCGGCTGTATTTTTAAAGGCGTAAAGGACGGCAAGGAAAAAACCTACTATGTGTATAACGTTTGCGACCATGAGGAGTGTTACAATGAAGTTGGTTCCCAAGCTATTTCCTACACAACTGGGGTTCCTGCTATGATAGGAGCCATGCTTATTTTAAATGGTACATGGAATAAGGCAGGAGTTTATAACATTGAAGAGTTTAACCCAGACCCATTTATGGAAGCGCTAAACAAATGGGGCTTGCCTTGGAAGGAAAGCTTTAGCCCGGAGTTGGTGGATTAATGCGCCTTAGCTTTGATGCAGAGACTATTGAAACCCCTTGTTACGTTATGGACGAGGGACTTGTTACAGAGAATTTGAAAACCTTAAAATATGTAATGGATAAAACCGGCTGTAAAATACTTTTGGCGCAAAAGGCATTTTCTATGTACTCTATGTATCCTCTCATTGGTAAGTATTTATGCGGTACTACAGCCAGCGGTTTGTATGAGGCAAGACTAGGCTACGAAGAAATGGGCGGCGAAACCCATATTTTCTCCCCGGCATATTATGAGAGTGAGTTTGAGGAAATTTTAAAAATTTGTGACCATATGGTTTTTAATTCCTTTGCACAATGGGAAAAATACAGGGAGAGAGCCTTAGCCGCCGGAAAGGTTTGCGGCATAAGGATTAATCCACAATGCTCTACCCAAGACCATGCCATTTATGACCCATGTGCAGTCGGCTCTCGGCTGGGGGTTACAAAAGATTCATTTCGTCCGGAGCTGCTTGACGGCATAACGGGTTTGCATTTTCACACCCTTTGCCAGCAAAACGTTGAGCCTCTTGTAAAAACTATAGAAGCTGTAGAGGAAGGGTTCGGGCAGTATCTTAAGCAAATGAAGTGGATAAACTTCGGAGGCGGACATCATATTACAAGAGCGGACTATGAAATCGAAGCCTTAATAACAGCAATAAACGGCTTTAAAAAGAAATACGACCTTGAGGTATATTTGGAGCCTGGTGAAGCTGTGGTTTTAAACGCAGGCTTTTTGGTGGCAACTGTTATGGACATAGTTGAAAATGGTATGTCAGTGGCAATACTTGATGCATCAGCCGCCTGTCATATGCCAGATGTATTAGAAATGCCCTATCGACCGGAGATTCTTGATGCCGGGCAGCCCGGAGAAAAAAACTTCACATATAGGCTGGCTGGAAATACTTGCCTAGCCGGAGATATTATTGGAGATTATTCCTTTGATAAGCCACTTAATATAGGCAGTAAGCTTGTTTTTTTAGATATGGCGCAATACTCCATGGTAAAAAATAATACCTTTAATGGAGTAAGACTGCCTTCCATTGCTATTGCTCATGGCGATGGAGAGGTTACAGTTGTTAAGCAGTTTGATTATGAGGATTTTAAAGGGCGGTTATAGAATAAAGTTCCTTCCTTAAAATTTATTTTTAGGGAAGGAACTTTTTTATTTTGCTACTTGGAAATGTATGTTATAATGATACAATCAAAAAATTCGGAGGGAAACATGCGTTACATTGAGGATATTAAGGAAGATGAGCATATAGTTGAGCATTATTTTTGTAAGCAGAAGCAAAGCCTAAAATCCAAGGCAGGCAAAACCTACCTATCTCTTAAGCTTCAAGATAAAACAGGGATTGTTGAAGCAAAGGTTTGGGATTTGAACAATGACATCAAAAGCTTTGAGGAAGGGGATTTTATAAAAATTGATGCTCTTGCTCATTCCTACAATAAGGAGATTCAGCTTAAGATAAACAAAATACGAAAGAGCCAAGAGGGCGAATATGACCCACTAAATTATATTCCCAGCACTGAAAAAGATGTGAACGCCCTATATGCCCAGCTTTTGGATTTTATTAACTCCATATCCAACAGCTTCATAAAGCAGCTTCTTGAAAATATTATTGTAAACAACAAAAAGGTTTCTGACGCTATAAAGAAGCATTCTGCGGCGAAAAACATGCACCACAGCTATTTAGGGGGACTTATTGAGCACACGGTTAATGTAACGGAAATATGCGACTTCTTAAGCACACGATACAAATTTGTAAATAGGGACATTCTTATTGCTACAGCTATGCTGCATGATATTGGAAAAATATTTGAGCTGTCAGAATTTCCAAGCAATGACTATACAGACGACGGACAGCTTTTGGGACATATTGTTATAGGCTCTGAAATAATTAACATAGAGGCAAATAAAATAAAGGACTTCCCTCACCAGCTTAAATCACTGCTACGCCATAGTATTTTGGCTCACCATGGTGAGTATGAATACGGCTCACCTAAGTTGCCAAAGACCATAGAGGCATTTATTTTGCATTGTGCCGACAATATGGACGCTAAGGTGAAAATGTTCGAGGAAGCTCTGGAAAACGACAACACTATGGGCAACTGGATCGGATACCAAAGAATTCTTGAACGAAATATACGAAAAACTAATTTTTAAAGGATTGATAAATACTGTGAATGTTACACCGGAAAAAAATACGTTACATGAAATTGAAATTATAGATATTGGCAGCGAAGGCGAAGGAGTTGGTAAGCTTGATGGCTACACTTTTTTCGTTGAAGGAGCTGTTTTGGGTGATGTAGCCTTGGTTAAAATACTTAAGGCTAAAAAGGATTATTGCTTTGCTAAGATGGTGAAGCTTATATCCCCCTCACCCAACCGTGTTGAGCCCCCCTGCCCTTCCTTCCAAAAATGCGGCGGCTGCAGTCTTCAACACTACAGCTACAATGGGCAGCTAAAATATAAAACCAATAAGGTAAAGGCGGCTCTTGAAAGAATTGGCAAGCTTGAAAATGTTAAGGTAAATGACTGTATAGGCGCCGAAAGCCCCCTGTATTACAGAAATAAAGCACAGCTTCCTGTTGCTGCTGGCATGGACGGGACTGTGATCGGGTTTTATGCCAAAAGAAGCCATAGGGTTATTGAAATAAAAAAATGCCATATACAGCATCCAGTAACCGAAAGGATTATTGAACTTGTATATGGCTTTTTAAACGACCGTGGTATCTCTTGCTATAACGAAGAAACAGGCCATGGACTTGTGCGTCATTTACTTATTCGTGTTGGCTTTGAAACCAATGAGGTTATGGTGACACTTGTTATAAATGGCAACAAGCTGCCATTTGAAAGGGATTTTATTGAGATACTGGCCGAGATAAAGGAAATAAAGAGCATAAATATAAATATTAACAAAAAGAAAACCAATGTAATTCTTGGGCCTACCACACATACTATTTGGGGCAAAAGCTATATTACTGAATTTTTAGGGCAGTATGCCTTTGAAATATCCTCATCTTCCTTTTTTCAGGTTAATACAGCTCAAACTAAGGGGTTGTATGAGAACGCTATCAGGCTGGCGGCTTTGGGCAAGGAG
>CAYWBF010000102.1:0-8074 GCA_964456085.1 uncultured Eubacteriales bacterium | reverse complement strand
AGGGTGCGCTATGGTAAAAGCTATCTATGTCGTCTAAATACATTTTTATAATGGAGCTTTCTTGGTTAAACAATATTCTTTTTTCCTTGGTATTTGTTTTTGTGTTAATGGAGAAGCTCCAAATATTCCTTTTGAACCAGGAGCAGGAAATAGGCTCGTACAGTTTTGAGCCATGGGTTAGTGATACCATAAGGTTGGGGTTCTTAAGGATATATTCGGCTGTATCGCTAAAGTGCTTAAGGTACTGTTTTTTCGTAATGATTATACTGCCCTTGGTAAAGGCAGACAGCTCAAACTGTACCAGCGTATCAAACATCAGCCCCTCCAAAAGCTCGTCAAAGTAAAAGAAGAAGCCATTGTTGTCGTGTGGTGCAGAGGTTTTCATGGAGGTTCTCAGGGAGTTATACAGCTCGGTGCATACAGTCTTGTCATGGGAGGATAGCTTGTTGTGCTCCAATACATCATCAAAAAGCTCTTGACTCATTGTAGCAACGCTAAGCATAGTACCGGCATAGTATATAGGCTCCTTTATGTTTTCGCTGTCACGAATAAGCTTACGCAAAGTCTCCTTGTCGCTTCGTTTATTAGTAACAACGATAGGGGCTGTGTAGGCTTTTAGATTGTCAAACAAGCCAAGTGTTTGATTAACCGTAAGAATATCATTATAAGTGGCAGTATACATACTGTGGGCTTTGTTGTCGCTTTTTATGCCCACGGCGAGGAAGTTGTCCCGTATTGCGTATATGCTTATAGAAACCTTATTATCAAATCTGGAGGATACTATATGCTGCTTAAAATTTTCATGGAAGGTGAGAGGTACAAATTTTCTTAGCATAATACGGTAAGCAGGAAACTCCTTGTAGAAGGAATGAAGTACTTCAATTTTATGCCCCTTGTCCATTAGCTTTGCCATTCTGCCTACGAAGGATTCTAAATAATCCATGTCCGAGCTTGCCCATTCGTACTGCTCACTGTCCAATATGGATATTTGGCAAGGTACAGGCAGCTCCTCTGCAACGGAAAGTAGAAGGGAGACTGCGTTTTTTCTGCCCTCAGTACCTCTGTATACAGAAAAGGAAGCTTTGTAGAGCGCCTTTTTGCTGTCGTGTAATAGATGCTTGGCAGTAGCAGGAATGTTACTGCCCTTTAAAAACTTCTTAATGCACCGGATTATGTAAGTAGGCTCAGAAGCACCCTCCTCAGAGTAAACATTTTTAAAGAACCCCAAAAGGGGATTGCTGTCAGTGCCTTCCGACGAGGCTGATAAATAATCCACCACCTTATCATAGTATGGGGAGGTTTCAAGCAGCAAACGAGCGCCGGATTTCCATTTGCTTACAGTTGTTCGCTCGATTTTTAAGTGTTCAGACAATTCCGTTGCTGTAATATTAAGCAACTCCATAAGATAGCCAAGCTGAGATAAATTTCTTTCGGGCATACCAAATTCCTTTCCCTTAAAAAGATTATATATCCTTAAACTAATTTTTGTAAAATCTTGAAAATTTACGGAGTAAAAGCATTCCGATGAATTTAAGATATATATAACTTACAACACTTTAGCTATATTTGTAAATATAAAAAATAAATTTATTATGAATTGTGGCATTAAAATCTATTGATATAATTTTTAATAACATAAAACTTTAGCTATGTTACTAAACTATAGTATATTTTAAATCTGCTATTCATCATGCAATCTGTGGCATAATTACATGATACATATAGTGTTTATTTTTAGCCACTTACATAAATTTGTTTCCTGTTTACGCCTTGAGCTTTATATAGTAAAATTAAAACAAAAAATTGTGAGGTACTTATCTTGACATTTTAGTGCCTCCAAAAAAATAAGGAGCGCTAAATTATGAACGAGCAAGCCGTAAAAGAGCAAGTATGTGATATATGCGAAAAGATGTGGCAGCTTGGTTGGGTAGCCGCAAACGATGGCAATGTTACCGTTAGGCTGGAGGACGGAAGTATTTTGGCTACACCCACCGGAATGAGCAAGGCGTTTATTACTCCGGATAAGCTTTTAAAAATTAACAATAGGGGTGAAATAATTGAGGGGGCGGAAGGCTACAGAGTTTCCAGTGAAATAAAGATGCATTTGATTTGCTATGAAAAGAGAGAGGATGTAGGAGCGGTAATTCACGCCCACCCACCTGGCTCCACAGCCTTCGCCGTAGCTCATAAGCCAATGGATATGTATAACATGACCGAGGCAGTATCCACAATAGGCTCTGTTCCCCTCACTCCATATGCTACACCCTCCACAGATGAGGTGCCAAATGCAATTGAGCCGTACTTGGAGGAGCACGACGTAATGCTTTTGGAGAATCACGGCTCATTGGCGGTAGGCAAGGACTTGGTTACAGCCTTTTACCGCATGGAAAGTCTGGAGCATTGGGCCAAGGTAACAATAAACGCAATAATAATCGGGGGCTACAAGGAAATATCAAAGGATAACATTGACAGGCTGATCGACTTGCGAAAGTTTTACAATTTGTCAGGAAGACACCCCGGCTACAAAAAATATTAAAGGGTGATACACTGTGTTTGACATTGGCGAGGAGCTGAAAAAGCTCCCAAAATCCCCCGGAGTCTACATAATGAAAGACGCCGAGGACACAATTATTTATATTGGCAAGGCAATTAACCTGAAAAATAGGGTAAGGCAATACTTTCAGCCTTCTAGCCAAGAATATCCAAAGACAAAAAACCTTGCTGCTCGTATAAAGGAATTTGAATATATAGTAACGGACACGGAGCTAGAGGCTTTAGTTTTAGAATGCAACCTAATAAAGCTCCACAAGCCTAAGTACAATATTTTGCTTAAGGACGATAAAACCTACCCATACCTTAAGCTTACGGTAAATGAGGACTTTCCTAGATTATTTATTACAAGGTTGGTTACAAAGGACAAAGCAAAGTATTACGGCCCTTATTCCAGCGCCATTCTTTTAAGAGAAACTATTAACATTATCCATAAAATATGGAAGCTACGAACCTGTAGCCGAAGGCTTCCAAGAGATATTGGAAAGGAGCGCCCCTGCCTTAATCACCATATAGGAAACTGTAAGGCTCCTTGCAACGGGAAGTTTTCAAAGGAGGAATACGGGAAAATAATTGAGGAGGTAGAGCACTTTCTCTCTGGGAAGCAGGATAACGTTATCAAGCACTTGACAGAAAAAATGAACGAATATTCCGAAAACATGCAGTTTGAAGAAGCCGCAGAGGAAAGGGACAAAATTTACGCCATAAAGGCGCTACAGGAAAAACAAAAAACCGAAAACACCTCACAAACAGACCAGGACATAGTAGCACTTGCCCGTGGAGGGGAGGAGGCTTTGGTGCAGGTTTTTTTTGTGCGTTCCGGCAAAATGCTTGGCAGGGAGCACTTTATGCTTAGCTGTGACCAGTGGCAGACCAACGAGGATATACTTGCCCAGTTTATTAAGCAGTTTTATGGAGAAACCACTTTTATTCCCCGGGAAATAATTATTGAAAATGAAATAGGGGATAGGGAGCTTATAGAAAAATGGCTAACCCAGGTAAAAGGCTCCGGGGTTCAGCTAACCGTACCTAAAAAGGGGGAAAAGGTACGTCTTGTACAGCTTGCCTCTAAAAATGCCCAAGTGATGCTAACCCAGTTCGGCGAAAAGCTAAAGAAGGACAAGGAGCGAACAGAGGGGGCAATTGAGGAGCTTAAAATGGCTCTAAACTGCGACTTTGACCTTAATCGCATTGAAGCCTACGATATATCTAACACCTCCGGGGTGCTTTCTGTAGGAACAATGGTTGTTTTTGAGGGGGGGCGAAAAAAGCCTAGTGATTACAGAAAATTTCGTATAAGAGGTGTGCTGGGGCCAAACGACTACGCCAGCATGGAAGAAGTTATAATTCGCCGATTTATGCGCTACAAAAATGAGGAGGAGAAATTTATTAAGCTTCCGGACTGTATCTTCGTGGACGGAGGGCAGGGTCATATAAGTGCAGTAGAAAAGGCGTTGAACACTCTAAGCATAAGCATACCCGTCTGCGGCATGGTGAAGGATGACAACCATAGAACAAGAGGTCTGATTTATAATGGAAGGGAGATTTATTTCTCAAACCAACGAGAGGCGTTTAATCTAATAATACGGATACAGGACGAGGTCCACCGTTTCGCCATAACCTACCACAGAAAGCTTAGAGAGAGTAACCAAATAAAATCTGTGCTGGACGATATAAAGGGCATTGGCGAAGCAAGGCGAAAGGCTCTCATAAACCACTTCGGGGACATAGATAAAATAAAGGAAGCCGATTTCGACAGCCTTCTACAGGTAAAGGGTATGAACAAAAAGGCAGCAGAGGCGGTAATAAACTTTTTCTCGGAACAAAACAAAGAATAATTCTTGAAAAAAGTAAATGAATGGTTTATCATTAAATTCAGAAAAATATAGGGAGATGGTATTATGCACTCAGAGGGTAAAAAGGATTTTGAAATGAGTTATGTGTATGAACCCCAGGGCGGAGGGGGCTTCAAATCCATTCATCTTAGCCTTGAGGTAACGAAAAACCACCTAATATTTACTATGTTCACCGATGAAGTTATAGAAAATGACGATCTAAATATTATTTTAAACAAGCTTCAGAAGGAAACCTTCGATAAGATGAAGTATCAAATCCTTTTGGACTTTGAAACTTATTTAAACTGTAGTGGAAAGGTTTACAGAGTTGAGTTTATAGAAAATCAGCTTGAGGTTAAAAGCGTGGTTCCTGTCAGCTTGGCCGCTGTTTAATAGAGGGCGTCGAATTAGGGGGAGAATATTTTTGGAGGAGCATAATGGTTTATACTGTACCTATTGAAGAAATTGTTACCGAATTTAATCTGGAAAACGTAACTCCGGAGGTTAGCCTTAAGGATAGGCTACTTTCAAGCTCGGAAATAAACAGGCCTGCCTTGCAGCTTGCCGGTTTTTATGACTACTTTGACTCACATAGGTTTCAAATCGTGGGCAAGGTAGAATATGCCTATCTGGAAAAAATGGACCCGGTCAAAAGGCATGAAACCATACTTAAACTATACGACCACCAATTTCCGGCTTTAACCTTTTGCAGAGGGCTAGAACCCTTTCCGGAATTCGTTGAGCTTTCAAAAAAGACAAATATCCCGCTGTTCAGAACCACAGAATCAACCTCAGATTTTACGGGGGAGCTTATACGCTGGCTTAGGGTAAAGCTTGCCAACAGAGTTACAATGCATGGGGTTTTGGTTGACATATACGGCGAGGGCGTACTTATTATGGGCGAAAGCGGCATCGGCAAAAGCGAAACCGCGTTAGAGCTTATAAAAAGAGGCCATAGGCTTGTGGCTGACGACGCCGTGGAAATAAAAAGAGCCTCCAACCAAACCTTGATTGGAAGCTGCCCTGAGATTATACGATATTTTATAGAGCTTAGGGGCATAGGCATTATTGACGTGCTTCAAATGTTTGGGGTAGAGTCCATAAAAGCCACCCAATCTATAGATCTAGTAATAAAGCTTGAATATTGGGACAACAATACGGACTATGACAGGCTTGGGCTTAAGGAAGAATACATGGATATTTTGGGCAACAACGTGGTTTGCCATTCCATTCCAATAAGGCCAGGCAGAAACCTAGCCATAATATGCGAGTCAGCCGCCATCAATCATAGACAGAAGAAAATGGGATACAACGCTGCACAAAAGCTTAACGAGCGTGTAATGAATAGTATGAACCCAAAATCTTAGTAGAAGAAAGAAAGCGGGACTAATTTATGGAAAAGACTTTGAACATGTTTAGGGATGCTTTCACAGAAGATATGCTTCTATTTAACGAGCCTATGAAAAATCATACGTCCTTTAGAGTTGGGGGATCGGCTAGTCTTTTATTTTTGCCTAAGGATAGTGCAGACATAATTAAGGCTATAGAAATTTGCCGAAAACAGGGAGTTAACTGCTTCGTTATGGGAAATGGCAGTAATCTTTTAGTATCAGACGAGGGCTATAAAGGAGTAATCATTAAAATCTCTAGGGGCTTTGATGAAATTATTGTTGAAGGCGATATTATTACTGCTAAGGCTGGAGCGATGCTTTCTTCTGTTTCAAGGGCGGCATATGATAATAGTCTATGCGGTTTTGAGTTTGCCCAAGGAATTCCCGGAACTATAGGCGGTGCTGTGACAATGAATGCCGGAGCTTACAAGGGCGAAATTAAGGATTCATTTGTTAAGGCTACTGTTTTGGAGATTAGCGGTGAAAAAATGGCGGTCAAGGAACTGGATTTAAACAAAATGCAGTTTGACTACAGACGAAGCGCTATCCAAAAAGGAGGACTTGTTGTTTTAGATGCCACCTTGAAGCTTAAGCATGGAGCAAAGGAAGATATTAAGGCGTTAATGGACGAATATGCAGGCTTAAGGCGTACCAAACAGCCTTTAGAGCTACCCAGCGCCGGAAGTACCTTTAAGCGGCCGGTAGGAAAGTATGCAGGGGAGCTTATTGAAAATGCCGGGCTTAAAGGCTTTGCTATAGGTGGAGCTGCTGTTTCGGATAAGCACGCTGGCTTTGTAGTTAATTTAGGAAATGCTACAGCTTCAGATATTTTGCAGCTAATTGAGCATATTAAGGTACAAGTTAAAAATAAATTTGACGTAATACTAGAACCGGAAGTAAAAATCTTATAATATTGGGGACTTAACATGCAGTTTGTAATTTTGACAGGAATGTCCGGCGCAGGAAAAAGTACCGTGCTGAAATTTTTTGAGGATTTAGACTTTTTTTGCATAGATAACCTTCCACCTTCACTTATTCCAAAAATTGCTGATGTATGCTTTAGGGAAGGCTCGGACATTTCAAGGGTTGCTCTTGGGATAGATATTCGCGGAGGAAGACTGTTTGATGATTTGTTTAACGGGCTACGGGCGTTAAAGGAAAATGGATACGACACAAATATTTTGTTTTTGGATGCCTCTGACGAGGTTATTATTAAGCGGTTTAAAGAAACGAGGCGTGTTCACCCTCTGGCGAAAAATGAGCGGATAGAAAACGGCATCGCCAAGGAGCGAGAGTTTTTAGCCGAAGTTAAGACAAAATCCAATTTCATAATAGACACCACAAATATTTTAACAAGGCAGCTTAAAGAAAAAATTAAAGAGATTTTTGTACTGGACAAAAGCTTTAACAGCCTAATGATAAACGTTGTATCCTTTGGTTACAAATATGGTATACCAAGCGATTCAGACTTGGTTTTTGACGTTAGATTTATTCCTAACCCATTTTATGTTGAGAGGCTTAGGCAGCAGACAGGAAATGATTTGCCTGTCAAGAGCTTTGTCATGGCACAGAAAGCAGCCCTGGATTTCTTGGAGCTGCTTAAGCAGATGGTTACCTTTCTTATTCCTAACTATATTAATGAAGGAAAAAATCAGCTTGTTATAAGTATTGGCTGTACAGGCGGCAAGCATCGCTCTGTTACCTTGGCGAACGAGCTTTATGAATATTTAAAGCGCCATGAGAATAGCGTTATTATAAGCCATAGAGATATAGACAAGGATTAACCCTAGTGAGCTACGGGAGGAGTGGTGCGGTTGGGCTTAGAATCCTTCTCCGGCACGGTAAAAAAAGAGCTTTTGGAGATTATTCCTTCGGAGCGCCATTGCTGTATATCGGAAATCGCTGCATTTGTTAATACAATAGGGGAGGCTTTTTGGGAGAATGGTGCCATGGTGTTATGCTTTTCCTCAGAGAATAAGGAAGTTCTTAACAAGCTGTCAGTCCTTATAAAGAGCACCTTTGGCTCCTTGGAGGCGGCTATACGGTTGGATTATTCAAATAAGAGTCTTTCCCGGCTGATTATTACGGATACTTCATTAGCTGAAAAGGTTTTGCGTTCCACAGGTATTTACTATGACGGGGAGAGAAACCAGTTAAAAAGGAACATAAGCAGGACGGTAATTAACCTAGGCTGCTGTAAGAGAGCCTATATAAGAGGTGCGTTTCTTACAAGCGGCTCACTGTCTCACCCGGAACGAGCGTACCATATTGAATTTGTGAGCACGGAGCCGGAGCTTA
>CAYWBF010000101.1:2326-8096 GCA_964456085.1 uncultured Eubacteriales bacterium | reverse complement strand
CGGCAAAAAAAGGTTTTCTCCCCCAATGCCCCCTCTTTCCAAAAAAGCCGGATAAGGGGCAGGGGCCTTTATCTTTGTGGTTAGTGTCCTGTTCCGGCTACCTTCCAGCCAGCGGCACCATCGTTTACTAGCCAAATGGAACGGTTGTCTATTCCGCTGCTTGTCGTTATTTCCCTTTTTACCTTTAGGTCGATTGTTATATCGAAAATCAGTTCATTGTCTCTTTGCGGCTTCGCTTTGCTTTCTTCCATACTTAGAAGCTTGACGCTCTCTACATTACTGCCTAAGCCTTCCATACTTTCCTCGTACCATGAGGATAAGTACAGCTTTCGGGTATCGGCTCTTACATAGAGATAGGATTTTAGCGCAGAAATGGATTCGTACTGGAAATGGCTGCCGTCATCTTTGTCTAGCGCTTGGAAGTATTTTGTAATGACCTCCTCTGGGGACAGCTTTGCGTTAGAAATGTTAGCTTGGTCGTACATGTTGTAGCCGTTTTGGGCGTACCATTCGTTGAAGTCTAAGCCGGTTATATCCTTAAATGTTAGCTGTGACAAAGAGCAAGCGAACCCGCCACGGCCTGCATTTAAGTAAGCACCTACTATTTTGCTGCCATCCCAAAGTATGACTGCATAAGCGTCTAACAGAGGTTTATATGCTTTCGGCAGAGGATTTAATAGATAATACTGCTCGGCACGAAGGGTTTTACCAAGGTAGTCGGTGAAATCTAGGCCTATATTTTTTGACAGCTCAAGGTTATGGCTCCAGTACAGCTTATTAGGAAACTCTCCTCCTTTATAAAGGAGGTTTTCGGGCAGCCTAACGTCAGCTGATGAGAATTTGAATAGGGGAGTAAGCCCGAAGCCGTTTAGCAGTGCTTCTGCCAGTCTATCTACCTCTGTGCTATTCGGTCTTAGCTCCTCGAGGTTTTGAATAAGCCTAGCCGTGTCGTAGTTTGGGGAATAATTGATGCCGTTTACGGTAAACACGCTCTTGTTGTATAGGGTGTCGATTTTATACTCTAGTTCCTGTTTAGTGTTGCCTTGGGACAAAGTAATTAAAGCTACAGGGTTATTTGGTCTGCTTATGTCGTCATACTCAAGCTTGCTGACAATTACACTGTTTTTCAGTATATCGATTATTAGCTCAATTACTTTCTTATCTTTTGTAGCATAAGGCTTATAGCCCTCATCAAAGCTGTTGAAGTAGTTATACCTTATTTCCACCCTATCGGGTTGACCAAAATCCAAGGCAGGTGGATTTACCTCAAAGTCAGCGTAAATATCTACTAGCTCCCCGGAGTGAAGGTCATAAATATATCCACCCTGTACCTTATCATCGTTTTGGGTAGTCCACTCAAAGGTAGACTGTAAGCGCAGACTGCTGTTGTAAGTCCACTTATAGAACCAAAAATATGGGTCGGCTCTGTCTGTCTTTGGCTGGTAGGCTTTGTCTAATTCTTTTGCCAGCTCACTCATGCCAGGTAGAGGAACCAAGGATAAATTTACAGTATCAAGCACAATTGTTTCGGCATAGGTACGAGCCATATAGGAGATAGCCACATAACGCCCGTCTGGTGACCACAAAAAGTCGTTTTGCAAATACCCTGGAGTCATACTCCACACAACCTCATCTTTGCCAACATCAATCAGTCGTATTTCCTTTGCCGGATAAAGTCCGGAAACAGGGGAACCAAAATCGAAGCCGTATGTTTCAATACAGAACCTTTTGTTATTTGGCTCAACCTCGCTTCTAATATTCAAATCGGGTTTGATTTCAAGCATAGCAGTTTCAGCTAGAACACCTCTCAAGCCTTTATCTGTTTCATAAATTAAATACAGATAAGGCAAGGCGCTCTGCCCAAGTCGTAATATTTCTTCATATTCTGCTTTATGCTCGTTGATGTAAGCTGCAGGGCTTGAAGAAATTTTGGGGGAGGAAATTACTATTTCAAGGTTCTTGTCTATTGTTTTCTCTATGTCTGTTAATCCGCTTTCTAATTGAGTATTAGTTACACCTGCATCAGAACGTAGTGTAAAGGCGTAGACGCATTGGTTTTCACCCCAAGTGCAGGTTAGCAAAAAGCCACGTATCACAGCACCCAGCTCATAGTCTGCTGAGTTTGAGCTTAACATTGATGCAGCATTGCCTTGAAGAAGGAAGCCTGTTTCTGATTTAATATCAAACGGAATACTTACGTCTACCCTTTCTGAAAATTTTCGTTTTCCGTTCCCGTCAATAATAAATTCAGAGATAATTACGTTATCAGGCTTAGGCTGGTCAAAGGTCAGCTCAACAAAGCTGCCAAATGGAAAAGGTGGTATATCCTTAAGGTAATCATTTGAAGCCATATTCTCAAAAATGAGAGGGTTGTCGTAAGCAACGCCATTCCAGTATATTTTATCGGATTGGGTATAAAGGCTCTGGCCATTGACATTAACTGAAAGGGTAGGCGGCTCTTTTAAGGCTGAATTTTTTGCTGACAAAGCAAGAGCACAAAGAGCAAGGCCAGCAACCAACAGAACTGAAATCCCAATAAGAATCTTTCTCTGCCGCCTATACTTCATAATTGAGACAAGTCTTTCCTTCAAGGTTTTTTTCTCCTCGCACATTGTTGTGGAGACTACTCCGGCTGGATAACGGCTTTCGGCTACAACGGAAATAAGCGTTTCGCCATAGCCCTGCTTGCCATAGCTGTCCAGACTTCGTATTACAGCTTCATCACAGGAAAGCTCACAGGCTTTATTGATCTCACGGCGGATAAAATAAACCATAGGATTAAACCAGTGAACGGCGGCGGTAATTGTGGCCAGCCATTTTATTATTATATCCATGCGCCTGTAGTGGGTCAGCTCGTGGAGAATGATAAATTCCAGCTGCTCACGGGAGAATTGCTTATTAGGCAGAACAATGATTGGTTTAAATATACCTATTAGCATGGGGGTAGTAGCAAGCTTGCTTGTATAAACGGGGAGCTTTGCTCTTATTCCTGTGGCTGTTAAGGTTTTCTTCAGCTTAGAAGTAAAAAAACTGTATGAAACAATGCTCCACAACAGGGAGAGAACAAGTCCGAAAGGCCAAAGTAAGACTGTAAAAAGAGTAGCACTTGTTAAGGGGCTTTGTGCTTCCTTTATTTTTCCGGGATTAGAATTTGATTCCGCAGCCGCAATAGAAACTCTGTTCTGCGACTCCTCGACAGTGATTACCAATCGGTCAACGGTATCACGAAGGGTTGTAAAAGATGGCTGAACATTAACAGTCTCTGGTTTCTGAATAAATTTTGGCAGGCTAACCTCCCAGCTTAATGGCAGCAGCAATTGTACCAACACAATAAGCCAAACATAATATTGAAGTTGCTTCGACAGCCTGTTTCTAAAAAAAGGCTTTAGGACAAACACAATTAGTGCGACAACGCTGCCGGAAATGGACATAGTTATAGCAGAGCGGAATACATCAGCCATTTTTATTGCCTCCCTTAACCTTAAACATGGAGCGAAGCTCTGCAATATCGCTATCCATTAATTTTTTGCCGTCTATCAAAGACGCCACAAGGTTTTTTGCACTGCCCTCAAACAGCTTGTTTATTAATGAGGTAGCCGCATAGTCGTTGTATTCCTTTTCTGTGATTATTGGATAGTAGCAGTAGACGTCTCTTTTTTCCGCAGAATCACGTCTTTCTGCCTTAACAGCCCCTTTGTCGCATAATCTGTAGAGAAGTGTCTTTATGGTAGGTGCTTGCCAGCCGGTAGCTGGTTCTAGGGTTTTTCTTATTTCTGGCATGGTCATTTTTCGGTTTGAGCGCCATAGCAGCTTTAGTATTTCCAGCTCCGAATCGGCGATTTTAGATAGTAGGTCGTTCATATGTAAACCTCCTTAGATTACTTGTGTAAGCCAAAATAAGATTACATGAGTAATCTGTTTTTGTCAACAATTAATGTCAAAATTAATACAAAAGGGATACTGTGTACTAACCAACCTGTTAGCACACAGTATCCCCTCAGAGTAAAGGCTATAGATTATTGATTTTAAATTCTCGCTCAGTAGAGCGCTTCAAATCCTTTTTCGCAATATCTTGACGCTTGTCGTATAGTTTTTTGCCCTTGGCAACGGCTATGTCGATTTTTACCAAGCTTTTATCCAAATAAATTTTGGTAGGGACAATTGTGTAGCCTGCCAAAAGCGCCTTGGATAGAATGTTTTTAATCTCATAGCGGTGCAGCAGAAGCCTGCGGCGACGTAATGGGTCTACGTTGAAAATATTACCCTGTTCATAAGGGCTGATGTGCATGTTTTCCACAAATGCCGAGCCATTCTCAATTCTTATAAAGCTGTCCTTTAAATTACATTTGCCCTGTCTAAGAGCTTTAACCTCTGTACCTACAAGCTCAATACCTGCCTGAATAGTTTCTTCTATAAAATATTCATGGTAGGCTTTTTTATTTTGAGCAATGAGCTTTTGCTTATCGTTTTTCATTTTAACACCGACTTTTAGTTTTTTAAAAATTATAATCCAATAATAGCGTAAAATCAAGGGTTTTTATGTTAGTGTTACCTTACTGTTTTCAATGTAGCGTAGGAAGGGATATGGATTTATCCAAAATTCTTTTTTGGATAGGCTGGTTTTTGGTGAGATGCCTACGTGGAGGTGAACCTGGAAGTTTCCTTTGGTGCCCTCCTTTTTGCCGTAGCCGGTATCGCCCATGTAGCCTAATAGCTGTCCAGCCTTTACCTTTGAGCCTTTTACAAGGTTTGGGGCGAAGCTGTCCATGTGTGCATAATAATAGTAGGTTCCATTTTGGGTGAATAGGCCAATCCTAAAACCTCCAAGCTCATTCCAGCCGATATGCTCTATTGTTCCGGCTGTCATACTCACAATGGGGATACGCCCACGCTGGTTTTCTCTGTCCATTATGTCACAGCCTTCATGGGTGCGCTGTCCACCGTAGTCTCGTGCTGCACCAAAGCTTTCGCCGTACATATAAGAGACTGTATCCTCGTTATCAAAGCCGGCAGGTATAGGAAAATACTCTATTTCATCAAATAAATTTTGGAATAAGGTATAATATGGCTTAATTTTACTGTTTTTATATTGTTTTTTTAAGGTATCGTAATCCAGTATGTATTTTGATTCTATTTCCTCGGAGGTGGAAGCGACTGCCTTGGAGGGGAAGAAATTATTTTCAAGGGAGTAGATTGTTAGCAGCTCAATGTAGTCAAGCTTATACTTTGCAGAAAGGTTTTTTAAGATTGTTAAGGATTTATATGGTATTTGGAAGGCGGCTATATTTTCGGCGGAGACGTTAAAAGTTTTAGGCTGCTCCCCAAAAAAATATTTGCCCAGCATAAACAGAAGAACTATTACCGTTAGTACCGCAAGCAGGTTAATTATGTATTTTTCAATATTCCTTACGCCCTTGCCATAGGGTCTGCCACGGCTTTTTCCCAAACTCCTTCCAAGGCTTTTTACGTTAATTGTGGGACTATAAGCCTTCCTTCTTCCGTACCTATTCAAAAGCCTTTTACCTCTCGAAGGCAAAAAAATCCCCCCTTGCTACGAATATTACTATAAGTATATTCGGGTAGGGGGGATTTTATTATTAAGTTTTTGTAAATTTTGAGATTTCTAGGCTTCAAGTGTTACCTTTGTTCCGTGTACGCCTTGTTTTGCAGGAGTTACAAGAAGTTTGGCCGGGATTCGCTCCTTTAGCTCGTTTACATGGGAGATTACACCTACGGTTAGCCGCTCTTGCTTCAAGCCTTCTAGGGCGCT
>CAYWBF010000101.1:0-2316 GCA_964456085.1 uncultured Eubacteriales bacterium | reverse complement strand
CAAGAAGCTTGCTGTCCAAGGAGCCGAAGCCTTCGTCTAAGAAAAAGAAGTCAAGATTTTCGTCTGTGCGTTGCTGAATTTTTGAGGAAAGCGCCAGAGACAGACACAGTGAGACAACAAAGGTTTCGCCACCGGATAGTGTCTTAGGGGAGCGGGTTAAGCCGCCGTTAAAATTATCTCGTATAAGAAAATCTGTTCCCTCGTCGATTTCCAAGCTGTAGCGTCCTCCGCTCATCTCCCTTAGGCGGTTTCCAGCCTCACAGGTAATATAACTAAGGTGCTTTTTCGCCACAAACTCTACAAATCTGTTACCGGCAAACAGCGTGGATAGGTCTGTCAGCAGGCTTAACCTGCGCTCGGCTTGTTTTTTATCTTCTTTTAAGGTTTGGACCGCTTGCAGATTTTCCACCATTGCCTTAATTTTGTCGGCAGATACAAAAAGCTGTCCTGTTTTTTCTTCCATTGCCTTGGACATTTCCTTAGTGGCGGCTTCCGTCTCAGAAAGGCTTGCTCCCTCAGTGGCCTCTTCCAACTTGGTAACCTCTTGGGATAGGTGTTCCAGCATTTTTAGATTAACTGTATACTGTTCCTTAGCCGACTCTTTAGAGGCTTTTATTTTTTCCTGCTCATTCCTTGCGGCATCAAGCCTTTTGGTCAAGCCTTCCATTTCTGTTTCAAGCTCTGCAAGAACCTTTGAGATTTGACGGCCTTGGGTAATATTTTTAATTTCTACATCCTGCCGCTCAATTACCTCTTTTTTCTCCTTGCCTTGGGTGATAATTTTTTCCATATTGATAGATATGTTGAAAAGCTGTTCTTTTGCAGCTTGCTCATCTTCTTCAGCCTTTAATGATTCGGCTCTAAGATTTTTTTCCTTTTCCTCAATCTCTCTGCGTTCCTTGGTGTATTTATCTAGCAGCTCTTTTTTTGCCGCAAGCTCTTTTAGGGTGGCTTTGCTATATTGGTTTAGAATTAAATTAATTGAGTTAATAAGCTCATCGGCTTCTTTTGCCACTTCCGCTATTAGGCTCGCATTTCGGTCTAGTCGCTCTGTTAAGGTAGCTTTTTGAGCAGATAGCTGATTTTGCGCCTTAATTAGCTCCTTGGATTTATCATCTAATTTTTGCTGGCGGCTTTCGTATAGTTGCAAGCCTTTGTTAATTTCGTCAGAGTGAGTAGCGGCATGTGGGCTATAGGCTCTGCCCTTATGAGAAAGCCCACCGCAAACAGGGCAGGGCTGGCCCGGTTTTAAGGTTGCAGCAACGGCTAGTACGCTGTTGTTGATTATTTTTTCATCTAAATCTTTTTTTAGTGAAGCATTTTCCTTAAGTTGATTCTGCAAGTCAGTATATTCCGAATCAGCTGTAGCCAGTTTTATTAATATCTCCTCTAACCGCTTGCTTTCCTTAATACTATCTTTTTTTATTTGCTCCTCCTTAATTTTTACAGAGGAGTATCTTTTTTCTTCCTCCACAAGCCTGTTATATAATTGAAGCCCTTTTTCAATTTCCTCCCGTTCAGCTAAAAATAAATCTATTTCCTCTTTTTTAGCAACAAGCTCTTGACACTGGGATATGTATTGAGCTTTTTTTTGAGAGAGGGTTTCAATAGCGTTTTTATATTTCTCTTGTGTTTTTTGGAGGTTTTTGTATTCCAGTAAAAGCTGTTCCCTCTCCTTTATTCTTGGCTCTAGCTCCGAAAACAACCTTTCCGCATGTTGAAAGCTTACTCGTTGAGCAAGCAGTCCCGGGAGTTTTTCTTCCTTAGCCTTGAAGCATTCTTCATATAGAAGAGTAGCCGCTCTTTCCTTTTGGTCAAGTCCCTCAAGGCTTACTCTGTGCTTTTCAAGAAAAACTGTTTTTTCTTCCTTTTCCTTTCTTAAGCTATCAAGGCTTTTAAGTCTAGTAAGAAGGGCGCTTTTTTCCTCATAGCTTTTTTTAAGTACACCGAGGGTTACTTCTAAATCATCTTTTAGCTTCTTTTCCTGTTCTATGGCTTTTTCGCTTAATTCACCATAGCCTTCCAGCTTTACCCCCAGAATTTCCACTTGGGTCTTAGAATCCCTTGTTTCCTCCCTAATGATTTTATTAAGCTGCTCCCCATATCGCTCCAGCCCGAAAATTCTTTCAAGCATACTACAACGCTCCCTATTTTGCAGAAGCAAAAACTGGCTGAATTTTCCTTGGGGCAGAATAACCGAACGTGTAAAATCATCGTAGGTTAAGCCGATAATTTTCCTTACTTCCTCGTTTAGCCTAAGGGTTTTATCGGCAAGCACCTCACCGTCCCCGGTCAGCCTTACCTTTGTAGGGGCGA
>CAYWBF010000100.1:0-8182 GCA_964456085.1 uncultured Eubacteriales bacterium | reverse complement strand
TCGCTTCCCGTGCTTAGCAACGAGAAGCAAGGAATCTGTCTCACGCACCGCTACCTTAATAGGAGATTCCCTGGCAAAAATAAGAGAGGGTACTCAAATAGCAACGAATACTGCATCAGCATTAAACCAAATTATTGAAGGTGTATCTGCTGTTTCAGAAACCGTATCGGAAATTGCAAGCTCATCTAAGGAGCAGCAGACAGAAATTTCTATGGTTAACAGCACAATAATCCAAGTTTTAGATGTAACCTCATCAAATTCAAAAACTGCCGCCGAAAGTGCAGGCGCAGTATCAAACTTGAGCCTGGAGGCAGACAAGCTAGACAGCTTGCTTAAACGGTTTACTCTAAAGCAAAGGGTTTAGGCAGAATAACAAGTACAGAATAATTATTGTTCTGCTGGATTTTCGCTTGAATTTCTCTTGACAACAGCCAAAATATCTGTTAGTATCACATAAAAGTAGAAGACCACTTCTCACCTTTACGCTTATGGCGTTTGGTTCAAGCCTTATCTATGTTTATTTTCTTATATTTTGGCTATTGTACTGACGTTATGCGTTAAGTTTTATGTTATATTTAATTTATTAAATTATGACGAGTGGATTCTGCTACTCGTCTTTTTTTATTTATCGCAGCATTGCTGTCGTTATTTTATGGAGGTGCAAAACTATTACCGATTTAATGTTGAATGAACAGATTAGAGATAAGGAAGTAAGACTTATCGACGCTGATGGTACTCAGCTTGGCATTGTTCTCGCTAAGGATGCCCAAAAGCTTGCAGATGAGAAGCGTCTTGACCTTGTTAAGATTTCTCCAACGGCCAAGCCGCCTGTTTGCAAAATTATGGATTATTCCAAATTTAAGTTTGACCAGGCAAAGAAGGAAAAGGAAGCAAGAAAGAAGCAAAAAACTATAGACATCAAGGAGCTTCGCCTTTCCCCAAATACCGATACTCACGATGTAAACGTAAAAATCCGCAAGGCTATCGAATTCCTTGAGCATGGCGACAAGGTTAAGATTTCTATTCGTTTTAGAGGCCGTGAGCTTGGTCATACCGAGATTGCCTATGGTATTCTGCACGATTTTGCCGAAAAGGTCGCACATTGTGGGGTTGTAGAAAAACCGCCAAAAATGGAGGGCAAGACCATGGCAATGTTCCTTGCACCAAAACTATAGCCCACTATTCTTTTTTTATATTTTTTAAATTCTTTTATTTAAAATTCTAAGGAGGATTTTTGAAATGCCCAAAATGAAAACAAAAAAAGCCGCTGCAAAGCGCTTTAAAGTTACCGCAACAGGAAAGTTTAAATATGCAAAGGCAAATAAGCAACATATCCTTGGCAAAAAAAGCCCTAAGAGAAAAAGAAAGCTTAGATTAGCAGGTGTTGTAGACAGCACAAACATGAAGAAGGTAGAGAAAATGCTGCCTTACGCGAAATAATTGCTTATCAGCTTTCAGCTTAAAAAATAAAATCAGATTTATTCTGTTCAATATTTAAGGAGGATTTATACAATGGCAAGAGTTAAGGGCGCATTAAACGCCAGAAAAAAACATAAGAAGGTTTTAAAGCTAGCAAAGGGCTTTAGAGGCGCAAGAAGCAAGGAATACAGAATTGCTAAGCAATCTGTAATGAGAGCACTTGCCCACGCCTTTGCCGGAAGAAAGCAAACTAAGAGAGAATATAGAAGACTTTGGATTGTGCGTATTAACGCCGCTGCTCGCAGCAACGATATTTCCTACTCTAAACTTATGCACGGTTTAAAGGCTGCCGGTATCAACATCAACAGAAAGATGCTTGCCGAACTTGCGGTTAATGATTCCAACGCTTTTACTTCCTTGGTTCAAAAAGCTAAGGCTACTATGTAACTAAGAGGTGGTTAATATGACCGGTTTATATATGGTTTTGCTTGTTTTAAGCATTTTGCTGTGCGGCGCCCTTGTTACCGTTATTTTGTTGCAAAAGAAGCGCACCTCGGGTATAGGCAGCATGGCAGGTATGGGCAACGCCCAAACCTACTGGGACAAAAACAAAGGCCGCTCCCTTGAAGGCACACTGGAAAAATACACAAAAATTGGAGGCGCTCTTTTGTTTGTGCTTTTGATTGTTATTTGTGTGTTAAAGTAGGTTTATCCTAGTGATTAGGTATGTCTGCTTATGGTAGTTTGTTTCATATATTAATAGAATGTTAAAAGGCTCTCTGTAGAAAATTACAGAGAGCCTTTTTTTATGCTACGTGCGTTGCTTTCTTTTCAAATACTTTGGTATTCTTAGATTTGTTATATACCTTTCGTATTATTTTATATTTATGTAAAACTCTTATTTTTTACGCAACTGACGTGGTTAAATAACTGGTTTATTTTGACACTAAATGGATCAGCATGATACAATACTTATAGTCTGCACATCATGTAAAGATTGGAAAAAGATAATACAACTGACATGAGAGAGGCAAAAAAGTTTAAAATAAGAGGGGGAATATGTAAATACTACCTGTTTTTAAGCATACGAGTGTTAACAAAGACAGTTAATTGCTTAATGTGAAACTGAATATCTACTCCATTTCATTAACTACCTTTTTATGCAGAATTAAAAATCGTAGCCCTCAATATAAAAAATAAAAAGAGTTTCCTACAAAGTAAGGAGGTAAAAGAGTTGATTCAGGCAGCACAAGCATGGAATGTCATGCATATTAAAGCAAAAAACGGTATAAAAATGTTTATTTTGCTACTGTTTCCTTTTTTTGAAATGGCAGTTATTAATGGGATTTCTATATTAATTGGTAAACCCGATTCCGGATTCACTATAGATTTTCTTAATATATGGCAATGGGCTGTATCATTGTGGAATAATATTATTTACATTGGTCAAGAAGTTTCTATAGTGAAGCGAATTATCAGCCCGTTATTAGCTATCCTTGGTATTATAACTACATTACTAGCCTGTAGATTTTTTAAAGCAAGAAAGGAATCCTACTGCTCTAAGCATCCAATAGAAAACAAAGGAATCTGGAATTTTCTCCTATCTATAATCAAATGGCTGTATTACGGTATATTAATAGTATATCTAATTTACTCTCTTTATGACCCTCAAGATGCTTACAGTAAAATCCGAGCAATTTACATGGCGATATTTACGCTTGTTGATGCATATTTAGGTCTATCAATAATCAATACTAGTACAGACTTAATATTTGGCTTTAAAGTATTTGGCCGTTGCATGTTAATTATTGCAGTATATGCTCTAATTCTTGCATTGATATGCATTATCCATCGTATTTTTTCTAAACAGCCTGTCCTTCCCCCACCTACACCTATATCAGAAGGCGCAGCACCAAACCCGATAAATACTGAAGGTGTACATGGAGACCGGTCGTTAATAAAAGCAGTTAAAGACTATATCATAGATAACCTTTACAAAATTATAAAAGTTAAAAATATTAAGCACATCGTTGGTGCGGTTGTTAGTTCTATTTTAGCTTTGGGATCTCTTGTAAACCCTAAAGAGTCGGCAGGTGTTTTTTTAGAAGTTATAAGTATTGCTAAAGAATTTCTTAAGTCCGTATTATTTACTGAATCAATAGAGACAGTCCCAATTAACAATGAATACTTCCGTTTCCTTAATGTAATATCACGCATTATTCTTGCTTTTGCTGAATTTGCAGTCTTTATTGCAGGCTGGGTATTCATTCAGTTTATTTACTTTAAACTAACAAATGCTTTTAATAATAGTAAAAAAAATGCATTAAATTCCCATAAAACCACAACATCAAATGAACATAAATGGTTTTCTAAGTCGTTTACCATTATCGTTTGGACAATAATACTTCTGACCACGTTTGGAATATCAACTTATCTGGCTTTTGTTGCGCTTAGTGGAAATTCAGCTTTAAAAGATAAGTGGTACGAGCCATTTGTTTACATAGCAGTAATTTCTGTAGTAATAATTGGCTTCTTTTTTCTCATCTCAATTATAATAATTATAAATGATGTAATATGCGAAACAGATGTATTAAAACGTGATAGTTCTTTCAGTAAAAAGCTTAATAGGTTTTTTGGTAAGCTGCGTGAATCGTCACTGAAAATATTAACTGCTGCACCAGCTACTTTAAAGGCTGTAGGTGACTCTTTTTTAGCATTTCTTGATGCTATTGTAACCATTATAAAGCCTATTCTAAAAATCTTTAAAGGATATAAAACAGAAACTGCAAAAAATAGGGTGTTACTGTTATCTGCAAGCTTAACTTCTCTTAGTTCAATGGCTACCACCTTCTTCGGTTTGTTTACCTTTATGAATAGTAGAAACGGAGGAAATTCGTCAGCCATTATGAACGCAGTGCTTTCGTTTCTTATTACTGCAGGTATTCAGTTTTGTATGCTAATAATAGGCATGAAAATCGGAGAATCCCTTAAAGAATGGAAAGAGATTCGCCATGCATTTCCTGAGAAGTCAAAAACAAGGCGTTCTAGAACATTGCCGTATATGCTTTGCTTTGCCCCGCTTTTATTAATATCCTCAATTTTTTCTTTTGTAGCACTTTTTAGCAATCTAGCTAGTGCATCAAACTTGCGCAGAACAATGTATTCCAATGTTATCAATGAAGCAAAAAACCTTTCTTATGGTGATATTGATGCATTAAATAATAGCTATAAGCATAATAATAATGAAATGGATACATCTATAAATGGTATAAAAAAAGTGATTGCACCTAATAAGGCCAGTCTTCCTGAATTCATTGAAAAAACCAACAAAGAGCATCTTACAGGTAAAGACGATTTATATAAAGCAAACTTCATAGGTGGAGAAAAATTTAAACTCAATACCGTCATTGATGAGCTCGTAGAGTTAGAAGCTGGATTGAAATATGTAATGAGTGCCAATAATGCTGATATAAAAGATAAATATTTACGTACAAATGTTTTTACTTGTATCTTTTTTGGTAAAAACCCAGACGGCACTCATTACCAAAACATTTCTTTTACCATGAAACAATTTGACTTATGTGAAAGTGCTTCCCTAATTGATCCTACTAAGCCCTTTAGCTATACTCCAATAGTTACCTTTAATAAGTGTTTATTAATTAAGTTCGATAGTAATACAAATGACTTTATACGGTACGATGGTACAGCTAACCCAACTGAAATGAAAGGCTATATTGTGATAGATAGTTCTAATCGAGGTATGTCTGTACTTCCAGGTAAGGCTATTAAGCTAAAGGATAAATACGAATTACTTAATATTTTATTTATTGAATATGTGAATCTTGCTAGTTTATTAATTGACTCTAATGGTTCCTTTGAAACTCAACTCAATGATTTTAGCACTGCATTATTAGATAACAAAAAAATAACTGATGCTGTCAATTCACTTACTGATGATAACAATACTGAACTGTCTACGTTAAAAAATCTTGTTGTTGAAACAACTAATGATATCCTAGCGGAAACCAAAACAGATAATAACGAAGTTTTTAATCAATATGATACTGCTCTCCAAAGTATTATTGACGTGCTTGAAAAGTTACCGTTATCCACAGATAGCGGAGACAGCAGTCTAAAAACAATTGCAAAATATAGAAACTATATGCAGACCAGTTTGTCTGATCTAGGATTTTCTCTTGATATTCTGCTTAAGGGGGCGTTTTTTAACAGTTACACCAATAGTCTAAAAGAAGTTTATCAAGCATGGCTACTTGCCTTTGGCTTTGCCCTAATTGCCGTTATTCTCGATATTACGTCTATCATCGTGGGGCTGTTTTTGGATAAGACTGTTTATAGCTTGGAGCTTAATTCAAAAATACTTGATTTAGGCTATCTTAGATACGACGCAGAGTTGATAAAATTCTTTAAAGCTCCAAAGAGTGAAGAACGCCGCAAAGAGATGCGTTTATCAGTTATTAGCCTAATGCGAGATACCGAATTTTCCGACACAGCTTTCATATGCACCCTGCGAAAGCAATTTGCTATAGATATACAAGCAGCACCCAAACCAAAACAAGTGGCCTTTGAACCTCACACTGAAGCTACTGAAAATTTAACATCTCTGGAAAGTTTTCGTGTTTGGCTAACGGATTATATTAATCATAACCGTGTAATGTTTGAAGATTGGGATGAATATGATGCCGAGGCTGATATTTTATCCAAGGTAGCTCAAGAAAATAATAAAGAGCCAAGAAAACTCTCGAAGCTACTTAGGGAAGGCTTTTTAGAAATTGATGGCAGATTCGATTATGAAAACTCTTTGTTGATGGAAATAGACAATAATGTGTGCACCAGTGAGGAATCAAATGGGCTATCATTAATTAACGCTGATTTAAATAGTCTTTCCCCAAAGGCACGTACTCAACTAGAATGGCTTAGATCTTTTAAAGGTTTTATAGATGTTTCCAAAATGAATGAGGGTCACATAAATATTTCAGCAACTGCTATTTTGTGGATGAGGCATTTGAGGAGAATATCTAAAGCTGTAGAAGTTGATAAACCTATTCCCTCCCCAGAAGAATTAGACGTGGTTACTGAACCAACTGTCATAGACGATAAATCTAAAACAATAAGTGCAGACTAAATAACGTGAGCTTTACATAATAAATTAACTAAAAAGTAAAAACCCTACCAAATTCTGTTAATACTGGTATGAAAAAACCAAGCAGGCAGAAGGGTAGGGTTTTTATATCTTAAGAATTAATAACATGTATTTAATATATTCTTTTTGAATTGCTTAGCAATTTAAGCTGTAAATCGGCTCATTCTACTTAGTTTAACTCACCTTATACTTGATTTATCCGCAGTAAATATTTAAAGCATCACGAAGGAAGGCAGCACAACCTACTGCAATATTATCGTAATATGCAGTGAAGCGTTCGTCGGTAACATACATTTCCCCAAGTCCCTTATGTGCTTCCTTTGTATATATACCGTCTTTCCAAAACATACAAATCCACTGCCTGTGCAAATCGCAAGTCTTTTGTGCCGCTTCGCTTGCCGGGTTTCCTTGCTCAAGGGCTGTTTTTAAAAGGCTTTCATATTCGGTACGAAGTGACTCAGCTTCTTGCCACTGTTTCTCACTCATGCCTTTCACTTTGGCATTAGAGGCATTTACCATATTATCTCCATATTTTTCACGGATTTCCTTACCGTATGATGCCTCATTATCATCAACCAGTTTTTGTTTAAAGCCCTCAAATTTTTCATTGTCGTTCATAATGCTTTCTCCCTTCATTGCGCTGATTGTCTTTGTTACATTGTTAATCAGCAGCTCAATTTGATTTTTACGTTGCAAAAGTGCGGACAAGTGACCTGTAAGTGCCTTTTCCTTATCATAATCCGGAGAATTAAGTATTTTTCCGATTTCCGTGAGAGGTATACCAAGCTCACGATAAAAAAGAATTTGCTGCAATCGGTCAACCTCTTTTTGCCCATATACCCGATAATCGTTTGAGGATACCCTCACAGGGCAGAGTAATCCTATTTGGTCGTAATATCGGAGTGTCCTTGTGCTTACTCCGGACATTTTGGCTAATTTATTTACAGTGTATTCCACTGGCCATCACCTCGCAAAAGAGAGTGTAAACTATTACGCAACGTCAATGTCAATATGCAAAATTAAAATATTTTAAATGGTACGCAAAAGTTTATAGCCATCTCGAATAATCCCTACGCCCATAGATTATACGCACCACATAAACTTCATTTCGTACTTCATCAGCACGATACAGTACAAGGTAATTTTTTACAGCAACCTTTCTGTAACCAGCTTTTGATAATCGCTTGTCAATACACAAGGCATACATGTTCGGATTTTCGGATATGCTTTTATATGTTCTTTCAAGATCATCAAGAAAATCCAAAGCAGCCGATTTATTTTTAAGCTCCAATGCTATATAGCGTACAATCTCGTTAGCATCGCTATACGCTTCCTGAGATACTGTTAATTTATAGCTCATATTTATCCCTAACTGCTTTTATAGATTCAAAACCATCCATAACATCGCCATTTTCTATGGATGCTTCAGCTTCATCTACTTTTCTGCAGACGTCATAAACAAATGAACTTCTTTCGTATGTCTCCATACTCATGATAACCATGTCACCATATCCATTTTTTGTAATAAATATGGGTTCTCTTGATGAACGGCACATTTCAGATATTTCAGAAGTTTTCTTTAAGTCTTTTATAGGAATAATC
>CAYWBF010000099.1:0-8240 GCA_964456085.1 uncultured Eubacteriales bacterium | reverse complement strand
GGAGGGTACTCAAAGCAAATTCGGTTTTGCCGTTTTCTTTGAGTATCCTTTTACTTTTTGGCGGTGTTTATTTATGGAAGCATTATTGGAAATGAAAAATATACTTAAGGTTTACGACAACGGCATAGTAGCCAACAAAAACGTTAACTTTTCCGTGGCTAGAGGAGAAATTCACGGCCTGCTAGGTGAAAACGGTGCCGGGAAATCTACTCTCATGAAAATTCTGTACGGCGTTGACACAATGGAGGACGGGGAAATTATTTTTGAGGGGAAAAGAATTTCCATCAGCTCACCTCTGGATTCCCTAAGTTACGGCATAGGCATGGTGCACCAGCATTTTATGCTTATTGAGTCGCTTACCCTTGCAGAAAATATTGTGCTGGGCAGCGAGCCAGCCCGTAACGGATTTGTTAACCTTAAGGAAATAATTGCCACCTGCAACGAATTTACCAAAAGCTTTAATTTTGATATTGACTGCTCCAAAAAGGTTAAGGACGTATCCGTAGGGGTTAAGCAGAAGGTTGAGATTGTTAAGGCGTTGTACAGGGGGGTTAAGGTTTTAATATTGGACGAGCCAACCGCAATACTTACCCCTCAGGAAACAGAGGAATTGTTTGCTCAGCTTAGACGGTTGACGGCTCAGGGCATTACCATAATTTTTATTTCTCATAAGCTGGACGAAATAAAGCTTCTGTGCAACAGAATAACAATCATGCGCCTTGGCCGCAGTATCGGCACCTATGAGGTGGAGAATATGACCAAGGAGCAAATTTCCGGACTTATGGTTGGGCGAGATGTCATACTAAAGCTTGATAAGACCGAAGCAGCGCCTTCCGCCCCTGTGCTTAAGGTTCGTAATCTAACTGTGAAGAACCCATTTGGTAAGGTTGTGGTAAATAACGTATCCTTTGATGTAAGGCATGGAGAAATACTGGGCATAGCCGGTGTTGAGGGCAATGGTCAGTCGGAGGTGGTAAACGCAATTACCGGCTTTGACGGGTTTAAGGGTAAAATCACAATCAACAGTACGGACATAAACGGCTTTTCCATTAAAAAAATACGAAATTTAAAAGTAGGTCACATTCCTGAGGACAGAATGGAGCTGGGCATTGCAAAAAGCCTTTCCATTAAAGAGAACCTTCTTATTAATAACTTAGATGGCTTAGGCAATGGCTTTTTTATTGATTATAAAAAAGCCTCGGGGTATACGGAGGCTCTTTCCAAGGAATACCAAGTGCTCTGCCAGTCCGCCGAGCAGGAAGTAGGAATGCTTTCCGGCGGTAATATTCAAAAGGTAGTAGTGGCAAGGGAGTTACAGCGGGATATTGAGCTGCTCATTGCCAACCAGCCAACCAGAGGTGTAGACGTTGGTGCGGCGGAGTTTATACGGAGGAAGATAATAGAGCGGCGTGACATGGGGGTTGGGGTGCTGCTTGTTTCTGCTGACCTTAATGAGGTTTTTGAGGTTTGTGACAGCTTGATTGTTATGTACCGAGGAGAAATCACCGCCTATTTTAGTAATTTGAAAAGCTTGACAGAAATGGAGCTTGGAGAATACATGCTTGGCGTAAAAAAACAGGAGTTAAAGGGGGATTGGTATGAGAAGCAGGCTTAAATTTGAAGCCATACGAACGGCTATGGCCATTGGCATTTCCTTTCTTATTCTTTTGGTAATAATATTTTTTATTAGCAAAAATCCTCTTGATGCGATTTATTATCTGTTTCTTGGGCCGCTGGAATCTATTTCTTCGTTTAGCAGCGTTCTGGTGCTTATGATACCCTTAATGCTCACAGGTACCTCCCTATGTATAATTTTTTCGGCAGACAGTCTTAACCTTGCCTCCGAATCGGCTGTATATATCGGCGGTATTGCCGTAACGGCTGTAGCTCTTGCCTTTCCAAACCTGCCTGGGATTATTTTGTTTCCTTTGGTTTTGGCGGCGGCTGTTTTAGCCGGAAGCATAAGCACAGGGATTCCGGCGTACCTAAAGCTTAAAACAAACTCCGATGAAATGGTTGTTTCCTTGATGCTAAATTACATTTTGTATTTTTTCGGACTGTACATGCTTAACTACCATTTAAAGGACTACAACTACTCCGGTCTTGCATCATTTAAGCTGCCTACTCAAATTTTGATTCCTACTATTCCCAACACAAGGATTCATTTGGGCATAGTTATTTCCGTCCTCGTTGTTTTTGCAAGCTATATTTTAATGTACAAAACAAAATGGGGGCTACAGGTACGAGTTACAGGTGCCAATAAAAAATTTGCCAAGTTTATTGGTATTAACGTTCCCGTTACGGCGGTATCGGCTCAGCTTACAGGTGGAGCCATTGCAGGGCTTGCCGGTGCTGTTGAGCTGTTGGGGCTTTACCGCCGCTTTAGCTGGCTTTATCCTCTGGAATACGGTTGGGACGGAATTATTTTGGCTACACTTTCACGAAATAACCCTCTGTTTATACCGCTATCCGCATTTTTCATATCATATTTGAGAATAGGCTCCGACATTATGGCAAGAAAATCCGACGTTCCTCGAGAAGCCTTAAAAATTGTCCAAGGTATTATAATTATTTTAATAATTGCGGAAAAGCTAACTGCAAGATTTGAAAAGCAGGCGTTGTTCAAAAAGGCTAAGTCGGATTTAAGCGAGGGAGTGGATAAGCCATGAAAGATTTTTTGAATTTGCTTCTTACTCCAGATTTTTTGTTTTCCGTGCTGCGTATAAGCACCCCCTTGATTTTCGGAACACTTGCCCACTATGTGGCTTCTAAAGCTGGGCTGTTAAATATTGCCGTTGAGGGTATGATGCTGACGGCGGCTCTGTTGGGTGTGGTTTTTTCTTATTTATTTGGGGCAGCACTGCCGGGATTTTTACTGGCTGTGGTTATTGGTGCTGTGATCGGGTTTTTCCTTGGGTATTTGTCCGAGACGTTAAAGGCTGATATTTTTCTTACGGGAATAGCCTTTAACCTTATTGCTTCGGGATTTACTGTTTTTCTGTTATTCCTAATATCCGGCGACAAGGGCGTGTCAACAAACCTAAGAAGCTTTCAGATGCCTACTATTAACATACCAGTTTTGGAAAACCTTTATTATGTAGGCAGGGTTATATCCGGTCATAACGTCCTAACCTATTTTTCCTTTGTGTGCGCCGTTATAATGTATGTGTTTATGAACAAAACAAGAATAGGCCTCAGAATTAGAGCCGTGGGTGAAAATGAGCTAGCGGCAAAATCCGTAGGCATAAAGGCTCGCAGACTAAAGCTTTTAGCTATCTCCATAAGCGGTGCACTGGCTGCTATGGGCGGCTGTTATCTTTCAATGGGCTATTTATCCAATTTTAACGCTGGCATGACATCGGGGAGAGGGTTTATATCCCTAAGCGCAAACGCCATGAGCGGCGGCTCTGTGCTTGGAGGAATGCTAGTGTCGCTGCTTTTTGGCTTTGCAGATACAATCACCAACTTTGCCCAGCAGTATTTTGATATTCCCGTAGAGCTTATTTTAACAACACCTTATGTTTTTGTAATTGCCGCCTTGGTTATTTATAATGTAGACAAGAACCGCAGAGCAAGGCGTATTAAGGAATAAAGCTTAATTAAGTATAAAAAAGCCCTGTAGACTTACTCCTACGTGGCTTTTTATAATATTATTATTAATTTTTGATAAAAGGAGTGCTTCAAATGAATAAAACAAACGTTCCAACCCCTCATAACAGCGCAAAGGTAGGAGATATTGCAAAGACTGTGCTTATGCCCGGTGACCCTTTAAGAGCTAAGTTTATAGCCGAAAAATTTTTAGAGAATGTGGTTTGCTTTAACCAAGTAAGAGGTATGCTAGGCTTTACCGGTACTTACAAGGGTAAAAAGGTGTCTGTCATGGGCTCGGGCATGGGTATGCCCAGTATCGGGATTTATTCCTTCGAGCTTTATAAATTTTATGAGGTTGAGAATATTATAAGAATAGGCTCCTGCGGCGCTTATGACCCAAGCTTAAAGGTGCTTGACATAGTTTTAGTAGAGAAAGCCTATAGTGAGTCAACCTTTTTAAAGGTTATGCAGAACAGAGATGATGAATTTTTAACCCCTACCCCTTCTGTTAATAAAAAAATTGAAGATAAGGCAACGGAGCTTGGGTTAAAAATAACAAAGGGTAACATTACTTCCAGCGACTGCTTCTACAACATGCAGGAAAGCTATTATTTGAAGGAGAAAGAAAAAACAGGCGCTATTGCCGTAGAAATGGAATCCTTCGCCCTATTTGCCAACGCCCAAGCGCTAAACAAGAATGCGGCTTGTATCTTGACCGTTTCCGATAACATTGCAACTCAAGAGGAAATTTCCGCAGAGTCTAGGGAAAAAGCATTTACATCTATGATGGAGCTTGCTTTAGGAGCAGGTATTGAGTTATAGTAAAACAACCAAACAAAAAACGGCCTCCTTTTTCACAAAAAGGGCAGGCCGTTTTATTTTGGAAAATCTTTTAACTAACCTTCTCCGAATAGCACCCCAAAACCTCCAAATAAAGAGATGAAGCGTTGGCGTGGGCAATTGCTGATTTAATTTGAGGGTCTGTAATATTACCTTGAAGGTCAGCGAAGAAGCAATATTTGCCTTCCGACATAGGACGGGATTCAATTCTTGACATATTAACACCGTATCCCATAAGAGGGAAAAGAACGTCGCAAAGTGCGCCGCTTCTGTGAGCTGTAATAAAGGCGATGCTTACTATGTTGCTGCTTGCGTCGTATTCCGGAGCATGAGAAATGATAATGAAACGTGTTTTGTTGTTTGTGGCGTTCATAATGCCTTCCTGCAAAACGTTAAGACCGTTAAGGCTTGCGGCACGCTTGGAGCCTATAGCCGCTTGGCGGTTACCTTCGCTGGCAGCTACGTTTTGGGCAGCCATGGCAGTATTTTGGCAGGCGATTAAATCCCATGCTTTACCTTTAATAAACTCGCTGCACTGCTTAAAGCCTTGGGGGTGCGACAGCACCTCTCGCACATCTGCCAGTGAAGTTCCAGGCTTTGCCATAATACATTGAGATACTCCAAGCCAAGTTTGCCCAACGATATAGCAGCCATATTTTCTAAGTAAGTCATAAACCTCCCCAATAGCTCCTGTATGGGAATTTTCTATAGGTACAACACCATAGGCAGCACGCTTTTCCTTTACCTCCACAAAAACCGATTCAAAGGTTTCTGTAGCAACGGCATCTACGTCCTCAAAATACTTTAAAAGCGCCTCCTCCGTAAATGCACCCGGAACACCTTGATAAGCCACCTTAAGTCTTACTCCCTGTGCAGGCTCATGCTTTTGAGATGGAGGGAGTAAGGTTTCCTCCATATCCACTAATTTTTTACGCTGTCTTGACTTTGAAAGAGCAATCAGCGTTCTCATAAAGGTAGTGCCCTCGGAATATAGCTCGTCATTAATTAGGCCTAACGCTTGCTTTACTACCGTATCCTCTCTGGACTCGTCGGAGATGGCTATGTTTTCCTTGCCCTTTACTTCCGCAACTCTGTCGCTAAGCTCCATTCTTTTTTCAAACGCCTTAATTAAGGCATTGTCTATTGCATCTATTTCCTTTCTTATTTCTGCAAGCTTCTCGCTCATTTTAATCCTTCCTCCTAATTTTTTAATAAGTCTATATTTATAGTAAGCCATTACCTACTGGAAGTTAGTGGTTAAGCTTTTGGGGAGCTGCACTCCCCCTAGCTCCCTAGCTTATTTAGCGTTAATTACCTCATGAACAGTAGTAATCTTCTTCATAAGCTTATGGAAAACCTCTGGGGTTATGGACTGTTGACCGTCACATAGCGCTTGCTCCGGCTGATTGTGAACCTCAATAATAAGCCCGTCTGCTCCAACGGCCACCGCTGCCAGCGCCAGCGGCTCAACAAGATGCCAGTAGCCTGTTCCGTGTGATGGGTCAACTATAACAGGCAGGTGAGATTTTTTCTTAATTACAGGCACAGCAGAGAGGTCAAGAGTGTTTCGTGTAGAGGTTTCAAAGGTTCTAATACCTCTTTCACAAAGAATTACGTCCTTTGTCCCTGCGTTCAAAAGATACTCAGAAGCCATAAGCAGCTCTTCAATTGTGGAGGAAAGACCTCTTTTTAAAAGCACGGGCTTGCCCAGTCTGCCCACGGCAGTTAGAAGAGAAAAGTTCTGCATATTTCTAGCGCCGATTTGAATAACGTCTACGTCCCTGGCAAAAACATCCAAGTGCTCTGGAGAAAGAAGCTCTGTTACAATAGGCAAGCCTGTTTTCTGCCGTGCGATTTTCAAAAGCTCCAGCCCGTCAAGGCCAAGACCGTGAAAGGCATAAGGAGAGGTTCTCGGCTTAAAGGCACCCCCACGCATAAAGGTTGCCCCAAAGCGGCTAACATCTCTTGCTATGGACAAAATCTGCTCTTCGCTCTCCACAGAGCACGGCCCGGCAATTACTGCAAAGTTTCCGCCCCCAAGCTTTCTGCCGTTTACATCAATCACCGAATCCTCGGGGTGAAACCTTCTGCCGGCAAGCTTGTAGTTCTCCCGTATCTTCATAGCGGATTCCACAATTTCAAGCCTAGCAAAATCCTCAACAGTAACCTCTCTGGTGTCCCCTGCAAGGCCAATCATTCTTGTGGATTCGCCGCAAATATCCTGTGGCTCAAAGCCCTTAGCCCGTATGTAAGCCCTTAGCTTGTCAACCTGTTCATCTGTAGCTGTTTGTTTTAATACAATAATCATAAAGTCCTCCTTAAAATTTTCATCACTGCTTTAATATCAAAATCCATTTGCAGAAAATGTCTATCGGCTACCAACGCTTGATAAATAAGCATATTCAAGCCGTTTTGAATTTTTAAATCTCTCGCCTTAGCTTCCTTAATAAGCTGTGTAGAAACAGGCTTGTAAATTAAATCGTAAACAAGGCTTTCCTTTGGAAGTCTATCCAAAAACCCGAAATCCTCGAAATTTTCCTTGTTGCCGACCATGCCCAGCGGCGTAGCATTTACTAAGATGTCTGTCTCTGCCGAATATTTATTAAGGTTGATGTTATTAAATTCTGCCGCCTCAATGCTAAGCTCACCTGCGCCCCCATATTCACGCTGTACAAGATTGCAAAGCTCTCGAGCCTTATCTAACCGTCTGCCAAGGACGGTTATTTTTTTTGCACCCTCCATTGCTGCCTTAAGTGCAAGCGTACTGGAAGCCCCACCTGTGCCCAAGATAAGCACCCTGCTATCCAAAAGCGTATAAGGTGACTGCAAGGATAAGCAAAACCCGTCACCGTCTGTTGAATACCCCAGAAGCTTGCCCTCCCTCTCAACAACAGTGTTTACAGAAGAAATTGCTCTAGCCTCGCCACAAACTTGGTCAAGATACGGAATAATATCCGATTTGTTGGGCATTGTTACGTTAAAACCTGCAATACCCTCCTCTTTTACCCTTTTTATCCAGTCGCCTACGCTCCCCTTTGGTACTTCCTGATGTACATACTCAAAATCATATCCCAAGGCATTAAATACTGTGCTGTGAATTAGTGGCGAAAGGCTGTGGGAAATAGGCGAGCCAATTACAGCAAACTGTTTTTTTGGTGTCTCCTGCTTAATTATCTCCCCTATTTTAAAAACGGAATCGTTAATTCCTCTATTAACTATCTCAAAATCGCAGTATTCCTTGTAGAGATGTAGTCTTTCCTTTGCCAGCTCATACAGCCTTTCGGGTTGAGACATAAGTGGTCTATCCTTTATGTCAATAGTTTTTACAATATCCTCAATGTCTCTGTTAAGGAAAACGACAATACCGTTTTCCTTAAGGGCGTCCATATTTTCCTTTTTTAAAATTATTCCGCCTCCGGTGGAAATTATAGCTCCGCTATTTTTCGCCGCCTTTTTTGCCGCTATGGTTTCAAGGCTGCGAAAATCCTCTCCCCTTGCAAATATTTCATTTATGGTTAATCCTCTATCGGTTTCGATTTCCTTGTCTATGTCAATGACGTTTCTGCAAAACTTGCCTGCCAAAACTGAAGCGGTGGTAGTTTTTCCGCAGCCGGGAAGGCCAATCAGCACTATATTCTTCATATTTACCCTCCTATAAAAGATGGTCGAGCAGGCACAGTGCCAACCCTGCCTCAACCACCACAAGGGCACGCTGGACGATGCATGGATCATGTCGTCCTTTTATTGCTACAGTAGCGTTTTCCATATTTGTTATGTCAACGGTTTGCTGTTCCTTTGAAATGGAGGGG
>CAYWBF010000098.1:0-8258 GCA_964456085.1 uncultured Eubacteriales bacterium | reverse complement strand
TTGTCTCAATGTCCATGCAACTGTCTGTCCGCTTCATTTCGTTCCAATTTGCTATTAGAAAGCTTTTTGTATCACATAGCTTTTCAAATTCTTTAGTCCTTGTTGAAATAATAGAATATAAAGAATTAAAGGATTTCCACAAATAGTCGAAATCGTCACCATTGACTCCTTTAATAAACCATATATATGATATTAATAATTTGTCTGATTTTGGGGTGTTTTTAAATATTTCCTTGCATTCATCACTGTTAATCAGATAGCTTGTTTCTAAAGACTTTGGACATGGATTCAAAATATTACTAGAAGAATACTTCTGGCATTCTCCATTTACAGTGATACTAATTTTTTCTATGGAAAACGGAATCCCCGATGTCATATAAGCATAAACAATCGCTTTCAATAATTGTTTATACAAAGTGGAACTTGTATTATTTAAAATGCCATCAGGACTGCTTTTTTTGCTGCGGTTGCCTTCAATTGTAATGGTTTTGCTCGTTATAATAATCTGGTCACTATTTGAGGAGTCTGAGTAGCCAGCAGGTGTTGTTAACAACGTATTATTATTCCCTAGATTATTATATTCAAATTCAATTTTCACCTTGTTCATTCTGCACCTCGTGTTTGTTGAAAAAATCAATAAAGGTTGGAAGCTATCTTTTTTTGACACATTAAAGTCTTCTGGTTGTACGATTAATGAACTGCCCATTATTGCTAGAACGAAAGCGCTTTGCGCTGGAAAACCCCTAATTACTGAAAAAACTGTTGTCACTATCGTAAATATATGTTAAAATGTATTCAAGCATGGATAACATATAATCATGCAAGGGGTTACAATCTACAACTAGTAATCTAGCCTTGATACTCAGCTTGTATCTTGAATTGCATTTATTTTTCAAAAATCTACAGTCGTAGGTTTTATTTTTGATCTTATGTGATGGTTGAGCTTGTTGATTTGTCACTGATGATAAGCTGATTTTAAGCATGAATCTGTACATATGTTACAAAAAAACGTGGAGCTTAAAAAATTGAATCCACATAGAGAGGGCTACAGGCATCTGGCGCGCTCTCGTTCTGACAAAAAAGCAAAGTTCGGCTCCATGTTCATTGCCATGGGGCTTTTTCTTTGCCGAACTTCGCTTTTTTCCTAAGATCAAGAACGAACTTGTCTATTATTAGTCAAACACCAGTCTATTCTTTTTGATTATTATATCACAATAACATCTAGTGTACAATGCTTTGTCGAATATTCTTTCAAAATATTTAATTTTTGTTTTATAACTGTATAATGCCACTGTAAATTACTGGATTAAATGAAGTATATTATTTATGCTCAGTTAGTACCTTTTTGTACATAATTAAGACTTTATAAATTAAATTGAATATGTGTTTGAGATGACGGTATATAAAAAAATCAGATAAACACTCCTTTTGCGCACCAAAGCCTTTACTACAAGCAAATCGGCTGCATATGTGATATGAAGTATAGATTACTTCTTTATCAGCATACATCTAAGGACTGGTCCGTTAGACTGATACAAAGAAAACTGAATATAGTAGTTAGTTGGACACATGAAAGCTATTTGGCTTTAAAAATGTGTTAAGCTGACTTTAAAGCATTCTGTGCTTTTGAAAAAAGCAATATGGCTTTTAGGCGTTATTTTAATGCCTGAAGGCCTTTTTTTTGTTAGGCGGGAGGCCGCTGGGGGGGTGGGGAAGTGCAGCTCCCCCAAGGTTTTAACCGAGTAAATACTCTAAGCAATAAAATGTTTACAAAATACCTCTTAAAATTTATTATATATCGGAATATAATTATGAAGGCAGATAATTCGTAAATATGTAATATAAAGATAACCATAAACCTGATGATATAGTAAAGCCTGAAAGATAAAAAAAACGGCTGATGTTATCGTATTTTTGAAAAAGCAGAACCAATGATATCAGAAGCAACACCAGACCTAAACAGATAATAAACATGGCGGCAAATAATCGTACTACGTTTTTAGCAAACATGTCAGAATACAGCCCACCGTCATATCCGAAATAAATCTGACTAAGAAGCTCCGCATATGGAGTAATCCCTTGGCTGCCGTAGGGGTTTTCGAGATGGATTTCTATAGTATCTTCAGTGCTGATTCCCGGCGAAACAAAATATGTCCATAAATTACCGTTGGCTTTATATTCAAAATGCTGGTGAATATCCGTCCCGTATTCATATAACAATTGGCCGTTTAAATAAAGCTCAAGCTTAATGTTATTCACCCGAAGCATAACCAGCATGTTTTGAGGTATATTCTTGGTAAAACTCCCTGTTATAATAAGACTTTCATCTTCTGGAAGGGTATTTGATATATCCAGAGGTATAATTGCTGGCAGACTAGTGGAAGATGTGGTATATGTTCCTATGATTTTAACCTTTTCGAGAATTGGGGTTTGTACGCCTTGCCTTTGCTCATCTACTAAAGACCAAGCAAGTAAAAGCGTACAGGATAGAACGATTATTATGATAAATGTTTTAATAATTTTGTTTTCCATAGTAGCACCAGCTTTCTTTACGCTTTGATATACATTCATTTTTCTTTCCTTATGTTCACTTCAACAATCTTTTTGATGGCCTATGCTTATATCTGATGCCAATATTTCTTCTTGCATATCTGCTGACATATATAGATGGTAGGTCACGATGGTTGATTCTTATAATGACATATGCCTATATGACAATGTGCCTTACGGCAGTCGCGGCAATAGCTATTGGTATTTTTGACCCTTATGAGCATAGAGAAATACATATGAAGCTGATTGCAATTATGGCTTTCATAGTCATTTGCTGTGTCATATATCAAGTCGTACTATATAAAAAGGAAAAAGTGAGATCATTGTTGATTTCTATAGTTTTGCTTTGCGGCGGCACCATAGTTGATGCGGTAAATTACTATGCCTTTGGCATCACTGTAAACATTGTTTTTCACACATGCTTCATCACGTTTATTTTTATAGAAATTGTCAGAATGGTATCCACTTATATTAAAACCTTAAATGCCGCCGCCGAAGCCGAGCGCATGAGAGCCGCCGTTATGCTTTCTCAAATCCAGCCGCATTTCCTATACAACACCTTAACAGGAATTAAGAAGCTTTGCGACACTGAGCCGAAAAAGGCTTCCAAAGCGATTGAGCATTTTTCCTTTTATCTAAGAAGTAATTTAGATTCCCTTTCTAATGAGCAGCTAATCACCTTTGACAAGGAGCTTGCCCATGTGCGAGACTACCTTTACCTTGAAAAAATGCGCTTTGAGGAAATATTGAGCATAGAATGGGATATTGGCTTTTCTGATTTTATGATTCCTCCTCTTACCTTACAGCCCATTGTGGAAAACGCTGTCCGTCATGGCATTACTTTGAAAGAAAACGGAGGGACATTACGCATCAAAAGCGAGAAAAATGAAGAAGCTGTCATCGTTACCGTTACAGATAACGGCGGAGGATTTGATGAGGGCAGAGTTATTGATGACGGACGCTCTCACATCGGGCTTGAAAATGTACAAAGCCGTCTGAGAGATCAGTGCGGTGGCGAGCTGCATATTAAAACAGTAAAAGACTTGGGAACAGAGGTAAAAATCACATTACCAATACGGGGAGATAAATATTAAAAATCATGGCTGTAGCAGATTTTTACCCACAAGTTGGTTGTCCATGTCTGGAGTACAAAAAAAGCGTTAAAACGACAAGCTCGTTTTAACGCTTTTTATATGTATATTATCGTTGTTAAATATTTTTTTGAACATTTGTACAAATAATTTTTTGCAAAATATATAACTCCATTGCAAAAATGAAAATTTTTTTGAAAAATTTATCGTTTTATTCAAACAATTGTTGACATATTAATTTTAGTGTGGTAGTGTATAAATGTAATTATTTTTTTATATGTAGGAGGATTTTTAATGAAAACTGGAACAGTAAAGTGGTTCAATGCAGAAAAAGGTTTCGGATTTATTTCCGTACCTGGCGAAGACGATGTATTCGTACATTTCTCAGCTATCAATTCCGATGGCTACAAGACCTTGGAAGAAGGACAGGAAGTACAGTTTGAAGTAGTTCAAGGTGCTAAAGGCCCTCAAGCTGCAAACGTTGCTCGTGCCTAATTGTTTTTAGCTTTAAGCTAAAGCCACTGACGTTGTTAAGGAATACTGGAGTTTTCGTTCTCCGTGTTTTAAGTAGCAGTTAACGCTTTTTCGTTATATTTGTTTGTTTTATTCTGCTTTAATCAGATTAAGTACTTTGTATTTTATATAAATGGTTAATTGGTTTTACTGGGTAATAACAACGGGGAAATTTGAGATTAGGGTTAAGTAATTTAACAACGGAAATGGGTAGTCCTTACCCCAAAAGGAGGTCGTGTAGTAAGCTTGCTTACTCTGCGGCCAAAATATTAAAGCCTTTCATGTAGGAATGTAGTCGGTTGTTTTCAGCCCTCCACCCTTCTTATATTGAAAGGTTTTTTTAATAAAAATTATTGTAGCGTTCCAAATTGTGTGAGCTGATGGAAAGTTCGCTTACGAAAAGGAGCTACTGTATATTAACGGAGAATTTTTATGGGCTTTGTTAAGCAAGCTGTTATTTTGGCTATAGCCAGTCTGCTGGTTCGTTTTATGGGATTTTTGTACAGGCTGCCTTTAACAGAATTAATTGGAGATTTGGGCAACGGCTACTACGGTGCCGGATATAATTTATATACCTTTTTCTTAATATTATCCTCGGCAGGTATTCCTGCCGCTATTTCAAAGCTGGTATCCGAGCGCAATGCAAAGGGCGAGTATGAAAACTCCCATAGGGTTTTTAAGGCTGCTCTTATTGTATCCGGAACATTAGGGTTTATCGCTATGCTAGCTCTTTTTTTTGGCGCTTCCACCCTTGCCAGACTTGTTAAGACGCCCCAAAGCTATCATTCTATACTAACCTTAGCCCCTACAGTGTTTACTGTAGCCATAATGGCTGTTTTTAGAGGATATTTTCAGGGTATGGGTACTACCGTTCCCACTGCTGCCTCACAGGTTATTGAGCAGCTTTTTAACGCTGTTTTTTCGGTTTTGCTTGCCTATATACTGGTGAAGGAGAGCGTAGTCCTTGGTGCAGCCGGAGGTACAGCCGGAACGGGTATAGGGGCTTTTTTCGGACTGGCTACGGTTTTTGTTATTTATTTAAGGAACAGAAGCTCCATTATTTTAAAAATAAAACGCTCAAAAACAAGGGTTAAGCAAGAAAGCTACAAGTCACTTGCCATAACCATAATAAAGGTAGCGGCTCCAATAATAGCCGGTACAGCTATTTTCAGCATAACCTCACTTTTAGACAATTTCATGGTAAAAGACCGTCTGCTGGCCAGCCTTGCTTTTTCTCAAAATCAGTCAGATGAGCTATATGGGCAATTGGTGGGTAAGTATGTGCTTCTTACTACGCTGCCGGTTAGCATTGCTACTGCCTTGGCTACTGCCGCAGTCCCAAATATATCCGCTTCGGTTTTATTAGACAGCAAGGCTACCGTTAGCAGGAAGATAAATATGATTTTGAAGCTTGCTATGCTTGTTTCCATACCTGCCGCTGTAGGGCTGTCTGTTTTGGCACAGCCTATTATTAGCCTGCTTATGGCGAAAAATCCCGGCGGCGCTATTTTAGTCCAAATTGGAGGAGTGTCAGTGGTGTTTCTTGCTCTAGCACAAATATCCACAGGATTGCTTCAAGGCATAGGCAAGGTAAGCGTCCCAGCCTTTGCCGCTTTTTTTGGTGCATTAATTAAGATGCCCATTAATTATTTTTTAATTATAAATCCTAAAATTAATGTAATAGGTGCGGTTATTAGCACAACCGTATGCTATGTAGTGGCCTCAGTAATAGACGTAACTGTTTTAGCTAAAGCCACCGGTACAAAAATTGATTTTAAGGGTATTTTTATAAAGCCTACGATTTCATCGGGAGTTATGGGGCTTGCTTGTTTTTCCACATACAACCTATTAAGAATGTTAGGCGCAGGAAACGCCGTATCCACTATAGCAAGTATTTTTGTGGGCGGTGGTGTGTATTTTGTTATTTTATTTTTGCTGGGTGGAATATCTGCACAGGATTTGAAGGTAATTCCCGGTATAAACAGCAAGGGGAGGAAAGAAAATGAAGGTTGAGCAGCTAGGCGATAGAGTCATATTGACGGAATATGACTCCTTTAATATAGAAGAAACACTGGAGTGTGGCCAGTGTTTTAGGTTTTTGAAGGTGGGTGATAAGGAATATCATGTCATTGCCTTTGGAAAGCGGCTCCACGTCAAGGAGTATACGGACAGAATAGAGATGGAGCCTACGAACATAAATGAATTTAACGAGATTTGGAGCGATTATTTTGACTTATCTAGGGATTACGGCGAAATTAAAACAAACCTTTCTCAAAGAGATGAAATATTAAAGGGTAGCATAGACTTTGGCTGCGGAATTAGAATTTTAAAGCAGCAGCCCTTTGAATGTTTAATCTCTTTTATTATTTCCCAAAACAATCGTATTCCTATGATAAAGCAGGTTATTAGTAATATTTCTGAAAAATACGGCACACAAATAGAGGGGGGTTACGCCTTCCCTACAGTTGAGCAGCTTGCCGTGGCAGACTTGGAAGGACTTGCCGGCTGTAAGACGGGTTTTCGGGCAAAATACATAATGGATTGTGTAAAAAATGTAATAAATGGGAATATTAATATAGATGAAATCACCGCCTTGCCCACCGATGAAGCGAAGAAGAAGCTGATGACTATTTATGGGGTAGGGGAGAAGGTGGCTGATTGTGCTTTGCTGTTTTCATTTTCACGCCATGAGCTTTTTCCTGTGGACGTTTGGGTTAGGAGAATTATGCAGCATTTTTATTTCAGCGGCAAAGAAGCAAAGCTTAATGACATTAGGCAAATGGCAGTAGAAAGATACGGCGAGCTTGCCGGGTTTGCACAGCAATACCTGTTTCATTTTGCCAGGCAAAACAAAATTACGTAAATTTATGAAAATGAGCGTAATTTAACGGAATCAAAAGGTAATGCTAAATAATTAGCAAATACTTTAGATATGTGAGAAATCTTGAATTTGCATAAAAATAGGCATTAAACTAATATATACATGTGATTAGCACTCGATTAAGGTGAGTGCTAATAAGATATAAATGATATAGCATATTAAAGGAGGAAATAAAATGAATTTAAAGCCTTTAGGTGACAGAGTTGTTATTAAGCAGCTTGAAGCAGAGGAAAAAACAAAATCAGGTATTGTGCTTCCAAGCCAGGCAAAGGAAAAGCCACAGGAAGCTGAGGTTATGGCAGTAGGTCCAGGAGGAGTTGTAGACGGAAAAGAAATCAAAATGGAAGTTAAGCCTGGAGATAGAGTAATTTATTCGAAATACTCCGGAACCGAAGTGAAAATCGACGGTACCGAATACATTATCGTTAGACAAAACGATATTTTGGCTGTTATTCAATAATTAACGTGAGTTCGACTAAGTCGAATAAGCCGCTTTAGCGGCTTAAATTGCAAAGCAATTTTCACGTTATGTTCGACGAAATTGTGGTTTTTACAATTTTGTCGAAATTACATTATTTAAATAATCTAAAGGAGGTAATTTTAAGATGGCAAAACAAATTAAATATGGCATAGATGCAAGAAAAGCTTTAGAAAGCGGTGTTAATCAGCTTAGCAACACTGTTAAGGTGACTCTAGGCCCTAAGGGCAGAAACGTTGTTCTTGACAAAAAATACGGCACTCCACTTATTACTAACGACGGCGTAACTATCGCTAAGGAAATCGAGCTTGAGGACGCATTTGAAAACATGGGCGCTCAGCTTGTTAAAGAGGTTGCTACAAAGACTAACGACGTTGCCGGTGACGGAACAACTACTGCTACAGTTTTAGCTCAAGCTATGGTAACAGAAGGCTTAAAAAATATTGCTGCCGGAGCAAACCCAATTATCCTAAGACGTGGTATGCACAAGGCTACTGCCGCTGCTGTAGAAGCTATTAAGGGTATGAGCCAAAAGGTTGACGGAAAGAACCATATTGCTAAGGTTGCTGCTATTTCCGCCGGCGATGATGAAGTAGGTCGCATGATTGCAGACGCTATGGAGAAGGTTTCTAACGACGGCGTTATTACCGTTGAGGAATCCAAAACTATGAACACAGAGCTTGAGCTTGTTGAAGGTATGCAATTTGATCGTGGCTACTTGTCAGCTTACATGGCAACTGATATG